>JBCDGX010000364.1:0-6286 GCA_038750805.1 Myxococcota bacterium | reverse complement strand
GCATGGATCCTCTGCGGACCACGGGCCGGATGACCCTCGACGAGTGGGGGGCGCTGGACGAGGACGTGCCCGGCGAGCTGGTCGACGGGGTTCTCGTGGAGGAGGAGATGCCGGGCTTCGGGCACGAAGCGTGTGTGTCGTGGCTCTTGCGCGTATTGGGCGCGTGGCTCGCCGGGCGCGGCTTCGTCTTCGGCTCCGAGGCCAAGTTCGGTGTGGGCGAGCGCCGCGGTCGCAAGCCCGACGTGAGCGTGTACCTGCCCGGGCGCCCGCTCCCCGGCGTGCGCGATGGCGTCACGCGGCGCCCGCCCTCCATCGCCGTCGAGGTGCTCTCGCCTCGGCCGCGCGACCAGCGCCGCGACCGGGTGGACAAGCTCGCCGAGTACGCGCGCTTCGGCGTCGACGGGTACTGGATTCTCGACCCGGAGCTTCGAACGCTCGAGGTGCTCGAACGCAATGGGGAGGGTCGCTACGTGCATGTGCTCGGGGCGAGCGCCGGCGCACACGAAGTGCCCGGTTGCGCCGGCCTGGTGCTCGACTTGGACGCCCTCTGGGCCGAGCTCGACCGGCTTCCGGCGTCAGAAGACGAGGGCGGCGTGCTCTAGAACGACCTGGGCAGACGAGGGACCCGACGGGACTCGTCGTCGACGACGGGGCTCGCCAGAGGGCGAGAAGCAGAGAAGACGCATCGATCCTCCGGAAGGAGCCGAGAGATGCGCCATCCCAGGTCTAACGCTTCGCCGTCGTCTTCTTCTTCGCGTCCGTCGTTTTCTTCGCGGCCGTCGTTTTCTTCGCGGCCGTCGTTTTCTTCTTGGCCGGCTTCTTCGTCGGGTTGGGTTTCTTCGACCCGACGAAGGCGAAGCTCGCGGCGAAGAGCGGGGCGAGCGCGTCCGTGTCGGCCAGGAGCGCCGCGGGGACCGCGACGTACTCCTTCATCACGGCGCCGTAGCTGATCACCGGCTCCGTTCGGTGCTCGGCGACGAATGCCTCACGCTCCGCTTTGCCGAGCCGGAGGCAGAGCGTGCCCTCGCTCGTCATGAAGCTAAACATGTGGCCTTGGTGCGAGGTGTACGCGGACTTCGCGCCCTTCCGCGTCACCTCCGGATGCGTGGCGATGAGCGCGTCGTAGAGCGCGAGCTCCGCGGCCGGGACCTCGGGCGGCTTCTTCTTTCGCGCGGCCATGGCCCGAGCGTACGCCGTTCGGGGACATCGTCGCCACGCAAGCCGGCCGCCGCCCGCGGCGACTACTCCGCCGGTGCCGGCGCTGCGGCGACGGGTCGAGCCTCCGGCGTCGGGGCATCCGGGTCGTAGGCGAGGTTCGGCGCGAGCCAGCGCTCGGCCTCCGCCACGCTCATGCCCTTCCGGGCCGCGTAGTCCTCGACCTGGTCGCGATCGATCTTCCCGACCGCGAAATAGCGCGCCTTGGGGTGCCCGAAGTAGAGGCCGCTCACGCTCGCCGCCGGCGTCATCGCGCAATGCTCCGTGAGCGCCATGCCCACGTCGTCGGCCCCGAGGAGCGAGAAGAGCTTCCGCTTCTCCGTATGGTCCGGGCACGCCGGGTAGCCGAAGGCCGGCCGGATGCCCCGGTAGCGCTCGCGCACGATGTCTTCCTTCGAGAGCTCCTCGTCGGCGCCGTAGCCGAAGTCCGCCCGCGCCCGCGCGTGCAGCATCTCCGCGAAGGCCTCGGCGCAGCGGTCTGCCAGCGCCTTCACCATGATGGCCGAGTAATCGTCGAGCTCGGCCTCGAGCTTCTTCGCCATGGCCTCGGCCCCGAGCCCCGCGGTGACCGCGAAGGCCCCGACCCAATCGTCGCGCTCCCCCTTCGGCGCCACGAAATCCGCCAGCGACCAGTAGGGGTTGTCGTCGGCCTTCACGGCCTGCTGCCGAAGCATGGGGAAGCGCATGAGCTCCGTCGTCCGCGCCTCGTCCGTGTAGAGCACGACGTCGTCGCCGACGCGGTTCGCCGGCCAGAAGCCGTAGACGCCCTTCGCCTGGAGGAGCTTCTTGTCGACGATCTCCTCCAGCAGCTTCGTCCCGTTCGCGTAGAGCTCGCGCGCGGCCTCGCCGACCTTCTCGTGCTCGAGAATCTTCGGGAAGCGCCCCTTCAGATCCCACGCGCTGAAGAACATCGTCCAGTCGATCCACTCGCGGATCTCCCCGAGGTCCACGTCCTCCAGGACCTTGCGCCCGGTGAACGCCGGCTTCGCGATCTCCGTCGCCTTCCAGTCGATGCCGAGGCCGTTCTCCCGCGCCTGCGCGAGGGGCAGCGAAGGCCGCGTCTGCTTCACCTCGAAGAGGCGCCGGATCTTGTCCTGCTGCGCGCGGTTGTGCGCGTCGAAGCCGGGCTTCCGGCCGGCGTCGAAGAGGTCGCTGACGACGCCGACGACGCGCGAGGCGTCCATCACGTGCACCACCGGCTCCGCGTATTGCGGGGCGATCTTCACGGCCGTGTGCTGCCGCGAGGTCGTCGCGCCGCCGATGAGCAAGGGAAGGTCCATCCCGCGTCGCGTCATCTCCTTCGCGACGTGCACCATCTCGTCGAGCGACGGCGTGATCAGCCCGCTCAGCCCGACGGCATGGACGCCGTGCTCCACGGCTGCGTCGAGGATCTTGTCCGCCGGCACCATCACCCCGAGGTCCACGACCTCGTAGCCGTTGCAGCCGAGCACGACGCCCACGATGTTCTTCCCGATGTCGTGCACGTCGCCCTTGACGGTCGCCATCAGGATCTTGCCCTGGGAGCTCGCCGCGCCGTCCTTCTCGTCCTCCATGAAGGGCTCGAGGTAGGCGACGGCCTGCTTCATCACGCGCGCCGACTTCACGACCTGCGGCAGGAACATCTTGCCCGCGCCGAAGAGGTCGCCGACGACGCCCATGCCGTCCATGAGCGGGCCCTCGATGACGCTGAGCGGCTTGCCGTACTTCTGCCGGGCCTCCTCCGTGTCCTCGACGATGAAGTCGACGATGCCCTTCTTCAGCGCGTGCTCGATGCGCGCCTCCACGGGGGTCTCACGCCAGGAGAGGTCTTCCTTCCGCTTCTTGCCCGTGCCCTTCACGGTCTGGGCGAAGTCGATCAAACGTTCGGTCGCGTCCTCGCGGCGCATGAAGAGCACGTCCTCGACGCGCTCGAGGAGGTCCTTCGGGATGTCCTCGTAGACCTCGAGCTGCCCGGCGTTGACGATGCCCATGTCCATCCCCGCCTGGATGGCGTGGAAGAGAAAGGCCGAGTGCATGGCCTCGCGCACGGGGTTGTTGCCGCGGAAGGAGAAGCTCAGGTTCGAGACGCCGCCGCTCACCTTCACGCCGGGGCACGTGGCCTTGATGCGCCGCGTCGCCTCGATGAAATCGATGGCGTAGCGGTCGTGCTCGGGGATGCCCGTCGCCACCGCGAAGATGTTCGGGTCGAAGACGATATCCGCCCCTTCCCAACCCTCCTCCTCGGTGAGGATGCGGTAGGCCCGCTGGCAGATCTCGACCTTGCGGTCCTCCGAGTCGGCCTGCCCCGTCTCGTCGAAGGCCATGACCACGGCCGCCGCGCCGTAGGCGCGGATCTTCCGGGCCTTGTCGCGGAAATCGTCCTCGCCTTCCTTCAGGCTGATCGAGTTCACGATGGCCTTGCCCTGCACGCACTTCAGGCCGGCCTCGATGACGCTCCACTTCGAGCTGTCGATCATGAAGGGGATGCGGGCGATCTCCGGCTCCGCCGCGAGGAGGTTCAGGTACGTGACCATCGCCTTCTCGGAGTCGAGCATCCCCTCGTCCATGTTGACGTCGAGGACGTTCGCGCCGCCGCGCACCTGGTGGAGCGCGACCTCGACGGCCGTCGCGTAATCGCCCTCCTTGATCAGCCGCGCGAACTTCCGCGAGCCCGTCACGTTCGTGCGCTCGCCGACCATGAGGAAGCCGGCGTCCTCGGTCACGCGGAGCGGCTCGAGGCCGCTGTAGCGGCTGAGGTGTGCGGGCTTCGCCGGGTTCCGTGGCTCCTTGCCTTCGACGGCCTTCGCAATGGCGCCGATGTGGTCCGGCGTCGTACCGCAGCAGCCACCGAGCACGTTCGCGAAGCCGCTCACGGCAAAGTCCTGGAGGAGCCCGGCCATGGTGGGCGCGTCCTGGTCGTACTCGCCAAAGGCGTTCGGCAGCCCCGCGTTCGGGTAGGCATGCACGTGGCAGCTCGCGACGGTCGAGAGGCGCTCGAGGAAGGGGCGCATCTCTTCGGCGCCGAGGGCGCAGTTGATGCCCACGAGCAGCGGATCCGCATGCTCGATACTCGTCCAGAAGGCCTCGACGGTCTGGCCGCTCAGCGTCCGCCCGCTCTTATCCGTGATGGTCGCGCTGATCATCGTCGGGAGCTCTGTGCCGAGCTCGCGCTGGATGTCGCCGGCGGCGACGAGGGCGGCCTTGGCGTTGAGCGTGTCGAAGATCGTCTCGAGGAGGAGCACGTCGACGCCACCCTGGATGAGCGCGCGGATCTGGTCCCGATAGGCGTCGAGCACCTCGTCGAAGGTCACGGCGCGGAAGCCGGGGTCGTTTACGTCCGGGGAGAGGCTCAGCGTCCGGTTGAGCGGACCCACAGCGCCGAGGACGAAGCGGGGCTTGTCCGGGGTCGACGCCTCGTCGGCCGCTTGCCGGGCGAGGCGCGCGGCGGCGAGGTTGATGTCCCGGACGGCGCTCTCGAGGTGGTAATCCGCCTGGCTGATCGCCGTCGCGTTGAAGGTGTTCGTCTCGATGAAGTCAGCGCCGGCGGCGAGGTACTGGCGGTGCACGTCGAGGATGACGTCCGGCCGCGTGAGGCTGAGCGCGTCGCTGTTGCCCTTGAGGTCGTGCGGATGGTCGGCGAAATGCTCGCCGCGGTAGTCCGCCTCCTCGAGGCCCACGCGCTGCACCATGGTGCCCATGGCGCCGTCGATGACGAGGATGCGCTCGCGCATCAGGGCGTCCAGGCGGTCACGGATGCTCATCGGTCGTCTCCTTCGCCGCCGGCGTCGGCGGCGGGCGGCCGCTCAGCGACGGCCGTGATGACTTCGAAGCCCGGGTTCTTTCGCTCCCGGGACGTGATCGTGCATTCGGCGACCCGAAGCCCAGCCCGCTCGAGCGCGCGGGTGAGCGCCGGGGGCGCGAAACCTTCGTTGCGGTGCCCATAGGCCGCCGTGATCTCGGCATGGCGATGGGCGCCGAGGGTCGTGACGACGAGCCGCCCGCCGGGCCGCAGCACCCGCGCCGCTTCGGTGAGGGCGAGGGCGGGGTCCGCGGCGTAGCTCAGGACGTGGAAGAGCAGCACGTCGTCGAAGGCCTCGGCCTCGAAGGGCAGGCTCTCCATGTCGCCCTGCACGAAGCGGACGTGCGTCTGGCTCGCGAGGCGCGCCCGCGCGGCGGCGAGCACCTTCGCGCTCCGGTCGAGGCCCACGTAGGAGGCGCAGCGCGGCGCCAGCAGGTTGGCCGACCAGCCATCGCCGCAGCCCACGTCGAGCACGTCGCCGAGCCGGAGGAGCGCCCCGAGGCCGTGGGCGTAGGCCTCCCAGGTACGGCCCGGCGAGTAATGGCGCTCCATCTCCCCGGCGATGGCCTCGGGCCAGGGCGCGTCGCTGGCCCGCGCCGTGAGGAGCGCCTCGCAGCGCTCGGCGTCCTGCTCGAGCGTCGCGTCGGCGAGCTGCGCCCGGAGCACGTCCCAGAGCTTCGCGGCGGCTGCCGGCATGCGCGCGTGGGCCCGGTAGCGCGTCGAGGGGCCGAGGCGACGGTCGTGGAGCAGGCCCGCCTCGCGGAGGCGCTTGAGGTGCGTCGACACGCGGCTCTGCGCGAGGCCCGTCACGGCCACGAGCTCCGCGACGCTGAGCTCGTGGCGAACGAGGAGCGCCAGGAGCCGCACGCGCGTCGGATCCGCGAAGAGCTGGAGCAGGCCGACCGAGTCCGTGAGGCTGGCTCGCGCGCCTCTCTCGGCCGCACGCACGTCACCGCTCGCCGGCGACTCCCGTCGCCCTCGCTCCGCCGATTCCGCTGCCGTCGTGGTCACTTCCAGGTCGCTCCGCCGTTGGGTCGCACCGTCCCCAAGTTGGGTTCATCCGCTCATACGGATGAGGTGATGGAATCTGGAGTCGAGAAGCCGAATGCGCAAGGTCTGCGCCGACGCCCGCGGGTTGTGCGCTTGCGCCCGCCCCTCGGCGCCGCGCCGTGTAGGGTCGGCGCTGGAGGCGATGCGATGAGCGACGACGCGGAGCTCGAGGTCGGAAGGGTCGAGGGCGGTGCCGGGAGCGGAGCCCTCCCGCGGGAGGTGTTCCTGGCCCTGGCGGCCGTC
>JBCDGX010000363.1:0-6288 GCA_038750805.1 Myxococcota bacterium | reverse complement strand
GCGCCCGGGCCCCACGCAGCGCCCGGGCCCCACGCAGCGCCCGGGCCCCACGCAGCGCCCGGGCCCCACGCAGCGCCCGGGCCCCACGCAGCGACCGGGTCCCACGCAGCGACCGGGCCCAGCCCGGCGCCCCGGCCTCACCCGTTGCCCGACGAGGTACCGTCCCGCAGCGCCCGCAACCGCAGCCGCAGCGCATTCAACCGAATGAACCCGGTCGCATCGCCCTGGTGGTAGACGTCATCCGCCTCGAAGGTGACCGTGGCCTCGTCGTAGAGGGTGCGCGGGGAGCGGCGGCCGACGACGCTCGCGAGGCCCTTGAAGAGCTTCATGCGGACTTCGCCCGTCACGTCCTCCTGCGTCGAGTCGACCATGGTCTGGAGCATCTCGCGCTCCGGCGCGAACCAGAAACCGCGGTAGACGAGGGCCGCGTACTCGGGCACGAGCGAGTCGCGGATGCGCATGACCTCGCGGTCGAGCGTGATCGACTCGAGCGCCCGGTGCGCCTTGTGGAGGATGGTGCCCCCCGGGGTCTCGTAGATGCCGCGGCTCTTCATCCCGACGAAGCGGTTCTCGACGATGTCGAGGCGCCCGACGCCGTGCCGCGAGCCCATCTCGTTCAACCGTGAGAGCAGCGCGTAGGGACCGAGCGCCTCCCCGTCGACGGCGACGGGGTTGCCCTTCTCGAAGCGGATGACGACGTAGTCTGCCTCGTCGGGGGCCGCCGAGGGGTCGACGGTCCAGCGGTACATGGACGGGTCGGCCTCGTTCCAGGGGTCCTCGAGGATGCCGCCCTCGTAGCTGATGTGGAGCGCGTTCGCGTCCATCGAGTAGGGCTTCTCCGCCGTCGCCTCGATGGGGATGCCGTGCTTGTCGCAGTAGGCGATGCAGTCGCTCCGCGACTTCAGGTCCCACTCGCGCCAGGGCGCGATGATCTTGATGCCCGGCTCCATGGCCATGGCCGTGAGCTCGAAGCGCACCTGGTCGTTGCCCTTGCCCGTGGCGCCGTGGGCGATGGCGTCGGCACCTTCGGCGGCGACGACCTCCATCATCGCCTTTTGGATGCAGGGGCGGGCGATGCTCGTGCCGAGGAGGTAATCGCCCTCGTAGATCGCGTTCGCGCGCATCATCGGGAAGACGAAATCTCGGACGAACTCCTCGCGGAGGTCGCGGACGATGCACTTCAGCGCCCCGCTCTGGCGCGCCTTCTCGTCGAGCCCGTCGAGCTCCTCGCCCTGGCCGATGTCGGCGCAATAGGCGACGACCTCCGAGCCGAACTGGTCGATGAGCCAGTGGAGGATGACCGAGGTGTCGAGGCCGCCGCTGTAGGCGAGGACGATCTTCTTCGGGGGGGTCATGGCGGGCGACAGTAGATCGGTGGTTCGGGTGCGTCGACGGGGCTCGAGGCTCGAGTCGTTCGGACGGGGGAGGGCGGCGCCCGCGGGCGACATCCCCCTCTCTACGGGGCACTTCACCGGCGGCCCCGGCGAAGTGCCCCGAAGTGAGGGGCCCCGTCCCGCGTCCACCCCCGGCGCCCCCCAGCCGGCTTGCCGCCCCCCGCCCACCGCTCTTATCCTGACGTCTGCGCCCGGGGATGGCGCCTGCAGAGGACCCTTGGACGAACCAGGTAGTAGTTGGCTGGCCGTGATGATCGGCCTCGGCCTCCTCTCGGGGGTGCTATGCGCCGCTGCGTCCTCCGGACTCAACGCCCTTGGCGTCGACCGCCTCCACGCCCTCGCGGCGGAGCACGGCAACCGTACGGCCGCCCGCATCGCCGGACGCTTGCTCACGGTGCGGGCCCGCCTGCTCCTCGGGCGCGTCCTCGCGGTCGCCCTCGGTGCCGGCGCCGCGGCCGCGCTGGGCATGCCCCACGGGCTCCCCGCGGCCATCGCCGCGTCGCTCACGGTGGCCGTCGTCTACGCGCTCGTCGCCGAGATCCTCGCCGCGGCGGCGCGCCGGCAGCCCCAGCGCTTCGGCCTCGGCCTCCTGCGCTGGCTCCGTCCCCTGGAGCTGCTCATCGCGCCGTTTGCGGTGCCGCTCGTCGGCATCGGGAAGCTCGTGCAGGCCGCGCTGCCCGAGCCCGAGGCCGACGAGGACGTCGCCGCCAAGGCCGTCGAGCACCTCATCGAGCGCACGGAGAAGCGGGGGGAGCTCGCCGGCGAGCAGGCCCAGCTCCTCCGCTCGGTCCTCGGGTTTCCCGGCACCATCGCTCGCGAGGTCATGGTGCCGCGCACGCAGGTCGTGTCCTTCGAGCTCGGCACGCCCCTCGAGGAGGTCCTCGGCCGCATCGTCGAGAGCGGACACAGCCGCTACCCCGTGTTCCGCGAGACCATCGATCACGTCGAGGGCATCCTCTACGCCAAGGATCTCTTCCGGCGCCTCCGGGAGAAGGGGGCCCTCGGTGGCGCCGGTCTCGGCGACCTGATGCGCCCGGCCTTCATGGTCCCGGAGGCGACCAAGATCGGTGAGCTCCTCCGCGCCATGCAGTCGCGGCGCTTTCACCTCGCCGTGGTCGTGGACGAGTTCGGCGGCGCCTCCGGCATCGTCACTCTCGAGGACATCCTCGAGGAGATCGTCGGCGAGATCGAGGACGAGCACGACCCCTCGCTTCACCGCATCGACCGCCGCGCCGAGGGCCATTACGTCGTGGCCGACGCCTCCATGAGCCTCTACGACCTCGAGGAGATGATCGGGGGCGAGCTCGCTGCGTCGAGCTTCGAAGCGGACTCGCTCGGCGGGCTCATCGTCGAGTCCTCGGGCCGGGTCCCCGAAGCCGGCGAGACCCTGCGCCTGGGCGATTTCGACGTGCGCGTCCTCGCCGCCGACGAGCGGCGCATCACGCAGGTCGAGATCATCCGCGGCGACGGCACGGGCGACGTGGCCGAGGCCGTGTGAGCGCGCCGGGCGTCAGAGACGCACGAAGCCCGGGACGATCTCCGGCCCGTCCATGCGCGGCCGGACGATCGCGTAATCCGCGACGTCTCCCGTCGGCGCCGCGCCGACCGAGCCCACGTTCAAGACCCGCTGGTCGCCGAGGTCCCGCACGAAGGGCACGTGCGTCGCCCCGCACACCACGATGTCCGCCACCTCGCTGCCGAGGCGCGCGCGGATCTCGTCGTCATCGAGGTCGTGGCTGAGCTCCACATCGGGATCGGCCGGCGAGCCGTGGGAGGCCACGATCTCCCCGCCATCGATCAGCGGCAGGCGCAGCGTCTCCGGGAGGCGCCGGAGCTGCTCGAGGACCAGGTCACCGAGCGCTTCGCGGGTGCGCCGGAAGCTCTCCAGGCGCTCCCGCTCCGCCGCCGGCGCCCCGGGTAGGAGGCTCACGTTGCTCGGGTCCACCTCGACGAGCGCGCGATCGCCGAGCCCGCGGGTGCAGCGCGCCCCCACTTCGACCAGCCGGCGCCAGGTCGCGAGGGGCTCGGGCCCGCCGAGCAGCAGATCGCCGGTCACCACGAACTGGGCGACACCGAGGCGCGAGAGCTCGTCGAGCACCAGGTTCAGCGCCTCGAGGTGCCCGTGCACGTCCGAGAGGAACCCGACGGGCTGCGCGGCCGGCGGCAGCTTGTTGCCGAGGAGGCTCATTCGTGCTCCCGGGTGATGACCATGACGCCCACCATGGATCGCCTGCGCGTCGGCGCCATGAAGTCGCCCCGACCGCGCACGCTTGGGTACCCTCGCCACGTGAAGCGTCCGATCGGTCCCGGTCCGCGACCCCTCGCCCGCGCGCGGCGCGGCGCCCTCCGGGAGCACGGCGGCCACCCCGTGCTCGACCGCGTCGGAGAAGAGCTCCTCTTCGCCCTCGCCGCCCGCATGAGCGAGGGCACGGTGCGCGAGGGTGGGCCCGAGGGCCCGTGTTTTCAGGGGAGCACCATGCTCACGCTCGATCTCGCGCGCCTCCAGCCGCGCTGGCGGGAGGTCCTCGACGCGGAAGGCGCCGAGCGCCTGCGGCGCGCCGTCGAGGGCTCGGTGCGGGTGCGCCTCCGGGCCATGCGCCTCGCCTGCGCGGACGTCGCCCATCGGCTCCCGGACCGGCGCCTCGGGCGGGCGACGGTGGAGACCAGCGTGCGCCTCGTCGGTCGGCAGCTCCACCTCGACGTCGACCTCGAGGTGCCGCTCCGCGTATCCTGGCGGCGCGCGCAGGGGTGAAAGAGCGGACGTGAAGGGGCCCGACGACGAGGCCGCGGTTCCCGGCGGAGCCAGCGGAAACGTCATCCACGTCGTCTTCGGCGCGGACGGAGGCTACCGGCTCACCGCGCCGGACCCGTCGAGCGACGAGGGCGCGCCGCCGGAGGCCGGCAGCGACGACCCGCTCGCGGATCTCTACACGCGCGAGGAGGTCGCCCGGCTCTTCGCGCTCCCGGAGGGACGGCTCCGTTACTGGGACCGGAGCGGCTTCCTCCGCCCCTCCGCGCGTCGCGGGCGCCGGCGCTACTACACCTTTCAGGACCTCATCGGGCTCCGGGCCGCGAAGGGTCTCCTCGACGCGGGCCTGCGCCTGCCGGAAGTGCGCGCGAGCGTCGAGGCGATCCGGGGCGCGCTCCCGAAGGTCGTGCGGCCCTTGAGCGAGCTGCGCGTCGTGGCCGAGGGGCGGGCGATGCTCGTGCGGGACACGGCGGGGACTTTCGAGCCCACGACCGGGCAGCTCGTGCTCGACTTCCGCGTGGACGCGCTCCGCGAGGATGTCGTGGCGGCGCTCCGGCGCCAGCCTTCGGACGCGGACCGGCGGAGCGCCTACGACCGCTACCTCGAAGGCTGCCGCCTCGACGAGGATCCGGCGACCTATGCGCGGGCCGAGGCGGCCTATCGCGACGCGCTTCGCCTCGACCCCACGCTGGCGAACGCTTTCACGAACCTCGGCAACCTGCGCTTCCGCCAGGGCGACGAGTCCGGCGCGGAGGCGCTTTACCGGCAGGCGCTAAGCGTGGACCCGCACCAGCCCGAGGCGCTCTACAATCTCGGCTTCCTCGCGCTCGACGACGGTCAGGCCGAAGAGGCGATCCCGCGCTTCGAAGGGGCGCTGGAGGCGGACCCGGCCTTCGCCGACGCGCACTTCAACCTGGCGCTGGCCTACGAAGCCGTGGGGCGGGGCGCCGACGCGAAGCCTCATTGGGAGACCTACCTGACGCTCGAGCCCGAAGGCGCCTGGGCGGAGGTCGCGGCGCGGCACCTCGAGCGCTGAGCGTCAGCTTTCCGGCGCCGGCGGGGGGCGGGAGCTCGTTCCGCCGGGCTCCTCGTCGGAGGCGTCGAGGTCATCGAGGACGAGCTCGAGGTCGCCGGTCGCGGGGCCGTCTCCCAGGAGCGCGTCGATCTCCTCGTCGAGGAGATCGGCGGGCCCGGTCTCGTCGTCCTCGAGCAGCTCGACGGTCTCGTCGTCCTCGAGCAGCTCGACGGGCTCGTCGTCCTCGAGCAGCTCGACGGGCTCGGCGTCCTCGATCCGCTCGACGGGCTCGTCGTCCTCGAGCAACTCGACGGGCTCGGCGTCCTCGATCAGCTCGACGGAGCCGTCGTCTTCGATCAGCTCGACGGGCTCGGCGTCGTCCTCCTCGAGAAGCTCCACGTCGTCCGCGCCGAGCTCGAGCGCGTCCCCGGCCCCTCCCGGCCCGACCTCGCCCTCGCCGAGCGCGTCCTCGGCCACCTCCCCCTCGTCCGCGCCGGGCTCGACCTCGCCCTCGTCCGTGGGCGCGTCCTCCGCGAGCGTGTCGCCGGGGGCGGCCTCGACCGCCGGCAGCGCGGTGGCGACGAGCGAGTCCGCCTCGAGCGGGACCTCCTCCGTCGGCATCTCCGGGTCCTCGGGCGGCACGCTGGCGACATCGAGGGGCGGCAGGCCGGCGCGGCGCCGGGCGCCGTTCATCGCTTCGGCATCGGCCGCGTCTAAGGTCATCCTCTGAAGGCGCGCCCAGACCTCCCAGGCTTCCGCCGGCCTGCCGAGGCCCTCGTCGAGGAGGAGGGCGCGGCGTCGCAACAAGGCCTTCGCGCTGCTCGCGTCGAGGGCGTCGTCGAGCAGCGTCGCGAGCGCCGCGTCGAGGGCGTCGAGCTGCTCCGTGCGTCGTGCCGTCGCCTCCAGCGCGTCGAGGCGCGTCGCGTCGGTCACCTCGGCCGCGGCGTCCACGCGGAGCGCCAGGGCGTCCGCGGGCTCACCGGCCCGTTCCGCGAGCGCTGCGGCCTCTTCGAAGAGGCCCGCAGCCATGGGGGGCGGCATGGTGCCCTCGCGTCGCGCCCGCCCCTCGAAGCTCTCGCGGAGCCAGCGCAGGGCGCGGGGCGCGTCGTCGAGCTCGGCCACGGCATCGC
>JBCDGX010000362.1:0-6299 GCA_038750805.1 Myxococcota bacterium | reverse complement strand
GCGGCCGAAGCGCCCGAGACCGACGAAGCCTCGACGCTCGCGGATGCGAGGGTCGCCGATGCGGCCAACGACGACGATGCAGCCAATGCGCCGGTGGCGGCCCTCGCGAGCCATCGCCCCTTCCCGAGCCGCCCAGAGAGCGACGACGCCGAGGCCACGCCGCCCGTCCTCGCCTCCGCGAGCGAGGGCACGGAGCTCCCCTACGGCCTCCTCCTCGCCATCACGGCGATCCTCGGCGGGCTCCATCTCCTGATGAAGGCGCTCGCCAAGCGCGGCCGCATCCCGATGCCCGAGGCCTCCATCGACGTCGTCGCCAGCAAGCGCCTCGGCACCCGGCATCAGCTCGTGGTCGTGCGCGCCCTCGGCGAAGAGCACCTGCTCTCCGTGAACGGAGGCCAGCTCCAGCACCTCTCCACGGCCGCGACCGGCGCCGGGCTCTCGGAGAGCCTCGCCGACGGGAGCGCCTTCCAGGCCCTGAACGCGGTCGCCGCCCCGGCTGCGCCCTCGAGCGTGCCGCCGCCGCCCGACGCGAACCCCGAGCCCCCGGCCTTTCTCGCGAACGTCGCGGCGCGGCTCCGGCAGGGCGCGGCCCTCGCGCCGACGGGCGTCCTTCCCCGCCCGCAGCTCCCCGAAGCCCAGAGCTTCGCGGTGCCGCAGCCCCGCCTCGGTCTCGAGAACGTGGGGGAGAACGTGAAGGAGGACGAGGGCGCGGACCGCTTCGGCGCGCAACTTCTTCGCCTCGCCGAGCTCCGCGAGGACAACGCCCAGCTCGGCCTCTCCGAGCACCGTCCGCCCTCGGCCGCCGTGGCGGGCCTGCTCCGCCTCCGCGCCAAGGCCCAGCGCGGCTGACGCCGGGAAAGACGCCATGCCCCGCCTCTGCCGCCTCCTCCCGGCCTTGTCCGCCGCCGGTCTGGCCACGCTCGCCTTCGCGCTGCTCCCCGCCCTCGCGGAGGCCCAGCCCCAGATCCAGCTCACCGTCGGCGGCCCCGAGAGCGAGTCGCCGGAGCAGGTCGTCGGGACCCTCAAGGTGCTCGGGCTCCTCACGGTGCTCTCCATCGCGCCGGGGATCCTGATCTCCATGACGAGCTTCACGCGCCTCGTCATCGTCCTGAGCTTCATCCGCCAGGCCATGGGCACGCAGACCGTCCCGCCCATGCAGGTGATCCTCTCCCTCGCGCTCCTCCTGACCGTCGTGATCATGGCGCCCGTCGCCGAGCGCATCGACGACGTCGCGCTCGAGCCCTACCTCGCCGAGGAGATCGGCGAGGAGGTCCTCTACGAGCGCGGCAGCGCCGTGCTCCGCGAGTTCCTGCTCAGCCAGACGCGCGAGAGCGACCTCCTCCTCTTCTACGACCTCACGGAGACGCCCCCGCCGGACTCCGTCGACGCCATCGGCCTGAAGCTCCTCGTGCCGGCCTTCATGGTCAGCGAGCTCCGCACGGGCTTCGAGATGGGCTTCCTCCTCTTCCTGCCCTTCGTGCTCGTGGACCTCGTCGTTGCGTCGATCCTGACCGCCATGGGCATGGTGATGCTCCCGCCCACGATGATCTCGACGCCGATGAAGCTCCTGGTCTTCGTCGCCGTCGACGGCTGGAGCCTCCTGACCCGCTCGCTCGTCGCGAGCTTCGGAGCCGGCGGATGAGCAAGGAGCAAGCCCTCGACTGGTACACCCAGATGCTCTGGGCCGCGGTCACCGCCGCGGCGCCGGTGGTGCTCACCGTCGTCGTGGTCGGCCTGACCATTGCCATCGTCCAGGCGGCGACGCAGGTGAACGACCAGGCCGTGGCCTTCGGGCCGAAGGCGCTCGCGGCGATCACCGCGCTCACCGTGGCCGGCGCGTTCATCGTCGGCGAGGTCGGCGACTTCACGACCCGCTGCATCGAGGCGATGGCGCAGGTCGGCGCCGCCGCGGACCAGTGAGGCGCGCGTGGAGGGCGCAAGCAGCATGGGGCTCCTCCAGGCGGCGCTCGCCCTCGCGGGTCCCTGGGTGCCGCTCTGGATCCTGGCGTCGACACGCGTCGCCGTGGCGCTCGCCGCGCTCCCCCCGCCCTTCGGCGAGCAGGCCCCGCGGACCATCCGCGCGGCCCTCGGTCTCGTCCTCGCCCTCGCCCTGACCGTGCCCCTGCCGGGCCTCGACGACCCCCGCTCGGACGAGGCGCTCTGGTTGCTGCGCGCGGCCGCCCTCGAGGTGCTCGTCGGCGGCGTGCTCGGGCTGACCGTGCGCCTCTCGCTCGCCACGGCCTCCATCGCCGGGAGCTTCATGGGCATGAGCAGCGGGCTCGGCTTCGCGCAGAGCGTGGATCCGACGCTTGGCGAGCAGACCACGCCCGTCGGCCGCGCCCTGAACGCCTTCGCGGCAGTGCTCTTCTTCGGCCTCGAGGGGCACCATGCGCTCTTCCGGGCACTCGGCGCGAGCCTCCGCGTCGCGCCCCCGGGCGGCGTCGGGGACGCCATGCTCGAGGAGGGCATCTTCTTCGTCGGCTCGTCGCTCGTTTCCAGCGGCCTCCGCATCGCGGCGCCGGTGATGGCGACCATGTTCCTCGTGCAGCTCGGCCTTGCGCTCGCGGCGCGGGCAGCTCCGCGCGTACAGATCTTCCAGCTCGTCTTCGCCTTCAGCATCGGCACGTCGCTCGTGGTGCTCTCCTTCGCCATCGGCACCATCGCCCAGACCCTCGAGTTCGAGCTCGCGCGGCTCCCGCAGATCTTCGAGGAGCTCGTCGGCCCCCCCTGAGGCTGCTAGGGCGTGGGCGTGGGCTGCGCGGTCCTCTTCCTGCTCTTCACGGTCGTGCCCTTCGTGGAGCTCAGCCTGCTCCTGCGCCTCGCGGAGGCGCTCGGGCCGGCGGAGACGCTGCTGCTCGTCGTGCTCACGGGCGCCGTAGGCGCGGCGCTCGCCCGCCAGGAGGGGTTCCGGGTCCTCGGCGAGTGGCGCGGGGCCCTCGAGCGCGGCGAGGTGCCCGCCGAGGGCGTGCTCGGGGGGCTCCTCGTGCTCGTGGGCGGCGTGCTCCTCGTGACGCCGGGCGTGATCACCGACGGCGTGGGCCTCCTCCTCATGCTCCCGCCGGTGCGCAGGGTGGTCGCAGATCTCCTCCGCCGCCGCATCGAAGCCGGCGTGGCCGCGGGCTCGATTCGCGTGACGACCTTCGGCGGCGCCCCCGGTCGCGGAGCCCCGCGCGGGGTGGTCGACGTCGAGGGCGGAGACGTGGTTCCGCCGCGCCGCCGTGACGAGTCGGAGGGAGCGTCCGCGCCGAGAGAAATCGCTCCCCCCGCCCATGAAACCCCGGAAAAACCACCTCCGATGGCGTGACGACCGGGCGGGATCCGACTACACGGGCGGTCTCATGCGCTCGTTCCTTTCCCTCGCGCTCGCGCGGTGCCTCGCCGCCTGTTTCGCCGTCTGCTTCGCCGCGTGTGGTGGTGCCCCCGACGCGGCTCGCCCGTCCACCATCGCCCCCGCGGACGATGACGCCCCCGCCCCCACGGCGCGTGCCGGCGTCGAGGAGGAGGGTGAGGTCCCCACGGGCCCGCTACCGCGGAACGTGGTGCCGACGGGCTACACGCTCGCGCTCACCGTCGACCCGCGGCGGGATGCCTTCACCGGCATCGCGCAGATCGCCGTGACCGTCGAGCGGCCCACGCGGCACATCTACCTCCACGGCAACCGCATCCGCGTGTCCGAGGTGTCCGTCACGCGCCGGGGCGCACGGGCGACGACCCTCGCCGGCGAGTGGGAGCAGGTCGACGACGAGGGCGTCGCCATCATCCGCCTGGACGACGTGCTGCGGCCGGGCGAGGCCGTCATCGAGGTCGTCTACGCGACGCGCTTCGCCAGCGGGCTCCGCGGCCTCTACCGCGTCGAGGAGGGTGGCGAGAGCTACGCCTTCACGCAGTTCGAGGCGCTGAGCGCGCGCCTCGCCTTCCCGAGCTTCGACGAGCCGGCCTTCAAGGTCCCCTTCGACATGACGCTCACCGTGCCGAAGGAGCACGAGGCCGCGTTCAACACGCCGGTGGCGAACGTCACGGAGCTGCCCGGGGATGTGAAGCAGGTGCGCTTCGAGACCACGAAGCCCATGCCGACCTACCTCGTCGCCATGGCCGTCGGGCCCTTCGACGTGGTCGAGCACGAGGCCATCGCGCCGACGGACGTGCGGAGCGAGCCCGTCCCGCTCCGCGGCCTCGCGGTGAGGGGCAAGGGCGAGCAGCTCGCCTACGCGCTCGAGAACACCGGGCGGATCCTGGTGGACCTCGAGGCGTACTTCGGCATGCCCTACCCCTACCGGAAGCTCGACATCGTGGCGGTGCCGGACTTCGGAGCGGGCGCGATGGAGAACGTCGGCCTCGTGACCTTCCGCGAGCCCCTGCTGCTCCTCGGCGACGGCGAGAGCGCGCCGGAGAACCAGAAGCGCGGCTACGCCTACGTGATGGCCCATGAGCTCGCCCACATGTGGTTCGGGAACCTCGTGACCATGCCCTGGTGGGACGACATCTGGCTGAACGAGGCCTTCGCCACGTGGATGGGCAACCGATCGGTCGATCGGATCTTCCCCGAGTACCAGGCGGACGTCTCCTTCCTCTCGTCGGTGCAGCGCGCGATGCAGACGGACGGGCTCGTGAGCGCCCGGCAAATCCGGCAGCCCATCGAGACCCCAGACGACATCCGGAACGCCTTCGACAGCATCACCTACCGCAAGGGCGGCGGCGTGCTCGCGATGTTCGAGGAGTGGATCGGCCAGGAGACCTTCCAGGCGGGCATCCGCGCCTACATGCGCGAGCACTCCTACGCGACGGCGACCTACGAGGACCTCCTCGAGGCCCTCGGCGCCGCGGCCGAGAAGGACGTCGCGACGCCCTTCCGCACCTTCCTCTTCCAGGCCGGGCTGCCCTTCCTGAACGTCTCGAGCGCGTGCTCGGAGGGGACGGCAACGGTCACCGTGCGCCAGAGCCGGTACTTCCCGACGGGCTCGACCGGTGACGCCAACCAGACCTGGCAGATCCCCATGTGCCTCCGCTACGGCGGCGAGGGCGAGCCGGCGACGCAATGCGAGCTCCTCACGGAGCCCGAGGCGACCATCACGCTGCCCTCCTGTCCGGCCTGGGTGATGCCGAACGCCGAGGGCGCGGGCTACTTCCGCTTCGCCCTCGACGCCTCGAGCCTCGAAGCGCTCACGACGCGCGGCTGGTCGAAGCTCTCGGCGCGCGAGAAGCTCGCCCTGGCGGACAGCCTCCGGGCGGCCTTCGGGAACGCGAGCCTCGACGCCGAGGCGGTGATGCCGAGCCTCATGCCCTTCGCGCGCTCGGACATCCGTCAGGTCGCGACCATGCCCATGGGCCTCCTCGAGCTCGCCGAGGAGCGGCTCACGGAGAACCGCGCTCGCCGGAACGTCCGCGACTTCGCCCAGGACCTCTACTTCCCGCGCTACTACCAGCTCCGCATGGAGCCGCGGCGCGGCGAGGAAGGGGAGACCGCGCTGCTCCGCGCGGCGGTGGTCCAGCACCTCGCGCTCTTCGTCGAGCAGGAAAACGTGCGCGGCCTCGCGAACCGGAAGGGCCTCGCCTTCCTCGGGTACCCGCGCCGCGGCGCGGTGGACCGGGGCGCCGTGGATCCGAACCTCGTCGACACGGTGTTGACCGTGGCGGTGCAGGAGGGGGATCGCGCCCTCTTCGACTACGTGCTCGCGCGCTTCCTCGAGAGCGACGACGCGCTCCTCCGCGGGCAGCTCCTCCGCGCCCTCTCGTCGACGAAGAACGACGTCCTCGCCGGCAAGGCCCGGGAGCTCGCGCTCGACTCGCGCCTGCGCGGGAACGAGGTGCCCACGCCGCTCTTCACGCAGATGCGCATGGAGGAGACCCGGGACGCGACCTGGCGCTACGTGCGCGAGAACATCACCCGGCTGATGGAGCGCCTGGACGACCGCGCCGGCTTCCTGCCCTGGCTCGCGGCGAGCTTCTGCTCGGAGGAGAAGGCCGTCGAGGCCGAGCGCTTCTTCACGCCCTTCCTCGACCAGATGCCCGGCGGGCCGCGGAACCTCGCCTCGGCGACGGAGGCCATCCGCCTCTGCGCAGCCGGCGTCGAAGCGCAGGGGGCCTCGGCCCAGCGCTTCTTCTCGCGGCAGTGAGGCGGGGACGCGCCACGCTCGTCCTGCTCCTCGCGGCGAGCGCGGCGTCGACGGCCTCGGCTCAGGACGTCTCGGAGGACGTTCTTCGGCTCGAGGCCGCGCTGGCCCGGGCCGCCTACCGGCTGGACCCGCCGCAGATCCTCGCGGCCGAGCGCTCGTTGCTCACGGCCGTGTACGAGACCTACT
>JBCDGX010000361.1:0-6304 GCA_038750805.1 Myxococcota bacterium | reverse complement strand
CCTGGCCGCGGGCGTGGCGCTTCTGCATGGAGAAGAGTTCGGCGCTGAGCGTCGCCTTGATCTCCTCTTCGGGGATGCCGTCGACGGCCATGCGGATGCCCTTGGCGAGGAACTCGTCGTCGATTTGCTGGTTCTCGAGGGCGAGCACGCCCTCGCGGCGAGCGATGTTCGAGAGCTTGAGGATGACCTGGATGGTCTCCGTCGCGTCGCCGGCGGGCTTTCGGAAGGCGTTGCCGGCGATCTTCACGGCGCCCGTGACGTTCGGCATCTTCTCTGCCGTCAGCGCTGCCGCGATGGTGCCGCCCACGACGATGAGGAGGGAGGGCGGGTCGATGAAGGAGCTGATCGAGCCGCCCAAGAGAATCGAGCCGATCACCAGGCCGAAGCCGAGGACCATGCCGATGATGGTTCCGATATCCATCAGCGCACCTCCCGCCAGAGGACCGACGGGGCCCCCGACGCGGGCGCCAGGCGCTTGACGTATCGGGCCTTCAAACGAGGCCCGCAACAACGCCACGAGGCGCCGCACAGCGCGGAATCACGCTGCTTTTCGAGGACATGGGGGGTGGTCGGTCCCTGCACGGGCCGATGGGTCTGCACCCCGCGTGCCAGCGAGATGCGCCGACAAAGGCGCGCCTCGCTCCCATGCCCGTGCCCGTCTCGAGTCCGTCTCCGTCTCCGAAACCGAGCCCGCCTCCCGGTCCGGCCCGCTTCGCACCGTATCTCCGAAGCCCTCTTAGTCCCCGTCTCGGCCGCCCCTCTCCGGGCACCGTAGGGTCGCCGCGCGTTCGCTCAGCGCGGCGAGGGCGCGGTCGTGTGATCGTCGTAGCTGCGGGCCCGTAGCGTCGAGGCGGGACACCCCGCCGCGGGGTGGCGGGACCGGCGCCCAGGCCGGGAGCGCGGCCGGCGCGCACGTGCCCTCGAGGCCTAGCTCGGCGATGTGCAGGAGCTTCACGGCGTGATCGCGAGCCGCGTCGTCGAGGTCCTCGGGCCAGGTGAGCCGTCCGCAGGCCGGGGAGCGCGTTTCGTCGAGCTGCAGGCACCAGCGCACGAGGGTCAGATCGCTGCTCAGTGAATAGTGACTCCCCGATGCTATCTCGCCCTCCCAGGACCGCATGGGCTCCACGCCGTCCGGGAGCTCCATGCCCCACACGGGACGTCGCCCCTCCGCCGTGGCCTCGGCGGTCACGATGGCCCAGGCCGCCTCGCGCAGTGCGTCAAGCGGGAGACGGCCGGCCGCGAGCTCCTGCTCGCCCCGACGCTCGGTCTCCTCGTGGTCGACGCTCCCGCCGGGGAGGAGAACGAGCCCGCTACACGTTCCCGCCACGTAGAAGGCGCCGGTGGCGAGATCATACGCCCGTACTTCGTCGCAGAAGTTGTAGTGACCGCGCCGGCCCTGAACCACGAGCCAACCGCGCGTTGGCCGAGCGAAGCCGCCGACGGGAAGCCGGGTGACCCGCGGCTCGACCCGTTCGAGGCAAGCGCGCCAAACGGTGTAGCCCTCGTCCGGGGGCGCGGCTTGGGCGCGCGCGGCACAGACGTCCGGGGTCCGCGGACGCGCGCCTCCATCGGGATCAGCGCGCTGGCTCCACATGTGAAAGTAGATGTCGGCGCGTGCCCGGAACGGCCTGGTGGTCGCGGCGCAGGCCTCGTCGCCCGCCGGGCACATGAGCGGTGCCAAGGGATGCGCGGGCGCGCACTCGCGGGCCACGGTGGGCCTCCGGACGGGCACGACGTAGCTGACGCGCGCCGGGTCCTCGACGCCCCCGCCGAGGCCGAGGTAGCTCGCGAGCCATAGGTCCGCGCCCTCGGCCCAGAGCGCTCGGGCGGCAAGCGCCGAGTCGACGGCGAGGCTCTCCACCTCGAGGTCACGGTTCGCGAGCGCGAAGCACTCGTGGTCGAGCAGCGCGCCGAGCGCGTCGTTGAACGCACGGCCGGACGCCGTCGGCTCGAGCTCCGCCACGAGCGCGTCCAGCGCATCGAAGGCCTCCCGGGCCGACGCGTGCGCGGGCGTGTCCGCAGCGCAGGGGCGTAGCGGAGCATCGGGGTCGCTCTCGGCCGTGCTGCGCGGAAACCGGCCGGGCGGGCAGGTAAGCGACGCCTCGTCGCCCGACGGCTGAAGGCGCGCCACCGGAGCGCGCGGCTCGGTACCGGTGCGTCTCGTGCTTCCCGACCCGCAAGCCGCGCGCGCCCCGAGCGCGAGCGCGCGAAGGGCATGGGGGGCGGCGGGCATGGGAGGCGGGGCTTGGAAACGGAAACGGAAACGGTCTCCGCGCCCCTTTCTGCCACGGGCACGGGCACGGGCACGGGCAGGGGCACGGGGCTTCGGAGTCGCGCCCCTTTTCGGGGCGCTCCTCCTCACCGGGTCAGCTTCCGGTACTTGATGCGCCGCGGGATCTCCGCGTCGTCGCCGAGGCGCTTCTTCTTGTCGGCCGCGTAGTCGGTGTAGCCGCCCTCGAAGAAGACGACCCGGGACTCGCCCTCGAAGCCGAGGATGTGCGTGCAGATGCGGTCCAGGTACCAGCGATCATGGCTGATGATCAGGACGCAGCCCGGGTACTCGAGGAGGGCGCCCTCGAGGCTCCGGAGCGTCTCCACGTCGAGGTCGTTGGTCGGCTCGTCGAGGAGGAGCACGTTGCCGCCGCTCTTCAGGAGCTTCGCCAGGTGCACGCGGTTCCGCTCACCGCCGGAGAGGTTCTTCACCAGCTTCTGCTGGTCGCTCCCCTTGAAGTTGAACCAGCCGCAATAGGCGCGCGCGTTCACGAGACGGTCCCCGACGTCGATCTCCTCGGCGCCCTCGCTGATCTCCTGGAAGACCGTCTTGTCGCCGTCGAGGTCGTCGCGGCTCTGGTCGACGTAGCTCAGCTTCACCGTCTCGCCGACGACCACGTCGCCGCCGTCCGGCGTCTCCTCGCCGACGACCATGCGGAAGAAAGTCGTCTTGCCCGCGCCATTGGGTCCGACGATGCCGACGATGGCGCCGGGCGGGACGCGAAGGCTGAGGTCCTCCATGAGGAGCTTGTCCCCGAAGCCCTTCGTGACGCCCTCGACCTCGATGACCTTCTGGCCGAGGCGCGGCCCCGGCGGGATGCGGACCTCGTTGGGGTCGCGCTGCTTCTTGCCGCTCTCGGCGACGAGCGTGTCGAAGGCCTGGATGCGCGCCTTGCTCTTGGCCTGCCGTGCCTTCGGCGACGCGCGCACCCACTCGAGCTCCTGCTTGATCTTCCGCTGCCGCGCCGACTCGCTCTTCTCTTCCTGGGCGAGGCGCTTCTGCTTGTCGTCGAGCCACTCGGAGTAGTTGCCCTTGAAGGGGAACGCGCGGCCGCGATCGAGCTCGAGGATCCAGTCGACGATGTTGTCGAGGAAGTAGCGGTCGTGGGTGACCAGGATGACGCAGCCCTTGTAGGCCTGGAGGTGCCCCTGGAGCCACGCCACGGACTCGGCGTCGAGGTGGTTGGTGGGCTCGTCGAGGAGCAGGATCTCGGGCTTCTCGAGGAGGAGGCGGCAGAGCGCCACCCGGCGCTTCTCACCGCCGGAAAGCGTCGCGGGATCGGCGTCGGCCGGCGGGAGGCGGAGCGCGTCCATGGCGAGCTCGAGCGTGTGGTCGAGGTTCCAGCCGTCGACGGCGTCGATCTGGTCCTGGAGCTGCCCCTGGCGCTCCATGAGCTTGTCCATGTCCGCGTCGGGGTCGGCGAAGCCGGCGTTCACCTCGTCCCACTCCTTCATGAGGTCGCGGACGGGCTGGACGGCGGCCTCGACGGCCTCCTTCACGGTCTTCGCGTCACCCAGGTCCGGCTCCTGCGGCAGGTAGCCCACCTTGATGCCCGGCCGGAGCCAGGTCTCGCCGGTGAAGTTCGTGTCCTCCCCGGCCATGATCCGCAGGATCGTGGACTTTCCCGTGCCGTTGACGCCGATGATGCCGATCTTCGCGTCCGGGAGGAACGAGAGGTAGAGGTCCTCGATGATCTTCTTGTCCGGCGGGTGGACCTTCGTGAGGCCCTGCATGGAGAACACGTAGTCGGCCATGAGCGGGGTCATGCCACGGGTGGCGCGGCGTTCCAACCGCGAGCGCCGCTGCTAGGCTCGCGCTCCCGTGATCGTCGACGTCCGCGTGCACCCGGACCTTCTCCTCGACGAGGGCAAGCTCCGGGGCGTGGCGGCCCGGGAGGCCCACGTGAAGGAGCGGGACGTCCGTGGGCTTCGGCTGCTCCGGCGGAGCATCGACGCCCGGGGAGCCCAGGTGCGCATCCAGGCCCGGGTGGAGCTCGACCTCGGCGAGGGGCTCGCGCCGCGGCCCGACGCCCCCGTGGATCTGCCGGCGCTCCGCGGGGCTCCGGAGGTCGCCATCGTCGGCGCCGGGCCGACGGGGCTCTTCTGCGCCTGGGAGCTCGCGCAGCACGGCATCCGCTCCTGCATCGTCGAGCGCGGCAAGGCCGTCCGCCCGCGGCGGCGGGACCTCGCGGCGCTCACGCGCCGGGGCGAGCTGAACCCCGAGAGCAACTACGGCTTCGGCGAGGGCGGCGCCGGGACCTTCAGCGACGGCAAGCTCTACACGCGCGCGAAGAAGCGCGGGGACACCGCACGCATCCTCGACGCCTTCGTCGCTTACGGGGCGCCGCAGGCCATCCGCGTCGACGCGCGTCCGCACATCGGGACCAACAAGCTCCCGGGCGTCATCGGCGCCATGCGCGCGCATCTCGAGAGCGCGGGCGTGGAGGTGCTCTGGGAGACGCGCGCCGAAGGCCTCCGGGTCGAAGACGGCCAGGTGCGCGGCCTCCGCCTCGCCGGCGGCCGGACCCTCGAGGTCCGCGCGGTCGTGGTCGCGCCCGGGCACTCCGCCCGGGACGTGCAGCGCTGGGTGCGCGAGGCCGGCGCCGAGGTGGTGTTCAAGCCCTTCGCCATCGGCGTCCGCGTCGAGCACGGTCAGGCCTTCGTCGACCGGCTGCAGTTCGGCGAGCTGGCCGGGCACCCGGCGCTCGGCGCGGCCGCCTACCGGCTGACGCTCCAGGCTGGGGGCGCCGGCGTCTTCTCCTTCTGCATGTGCCCCGGGGGCTTCGTATGCCCCGCGGCGACGGAAGCCGGCGGGCAGGTCGTGAACGGCTGGAGCCCCTCGAAGCGCTCCGGGCGCTTCGCGAACTCGGGCTTCGTCACGGAGGTCGGCGAGGCGCAGCTCGCCGCCTTCGGGCTGGACCCCGCGGACGCCTTCGCGGGGGTCGCGCTGCAGCGCCGCCTCGAGGCGGCGGCCTACGCGGCCGGCGGGGGGGACTACGTCGCGCCGGCGCAGCGCCTCGG
Source organism: Myxococcota bacterium (assembly GCA_038750805.1). Lineage (GTDB taxonomy): Bacteria > Myxococcota_A > Polyangia > Polyangiales > Houyiibacteriaceae > CALCTH01. Next base: position 1,012 of record JBCDGX010000361.1, on the reverse strand, counting down.
GGACTTCGTGGCGGGTCGGCGCTCCTCCGGTCTTCCGGCCACGAGCTACCCGCGTCCCCTCGAGAGCGCGCGCCTCGACGCGCTCCTCGGCCCGCTGAGCGCGCCGCTCCGCGCGGCGCTCACGAAGGTGGACCGGCGCATGCCCGGCTACGCGGGCTCGAAGGCGGACGTCGACGCCGTCGCCCTCGGCGTGGAGTCCCGGACGAGCTCGCCCGTACGCATGGTGCGCGACGCGGAGACCCTCGAAGCCTCCGGCCTCCGGGGCCTCTTCCCCGCGGGCGAGGGCGCCGGCTATGCGGGGGGCATCATGAGCGCGGCGCTCGACGGGATCCGCGTGGCCCGGGCCCTCGCGACCGCGCGCTGAACGCTCAAGGGCCCGTGCGCCCTGCCGTTTTCGGAGCCGTGCTCCCGCAGCGGACGATGTCCTCGCGCCCGCCGGCCGGGCGCGCCCACGCGGCGCTGCGCCTGCTGGACGCGGCGCCGGACCCCGTGGTGCTCTTCGACGCGGAGCGCTGGGCGCTCGGCTGGAACCGGGCGGCGGAGGCGCTCTTCGGCGATCTGTTGGCCATCGGGCTCCCGCTCCGGGCCCTCCTCGCCGGCGAGAAGGGCAGCGTCCCGCCGAGCCGTGAGGGCACCCATCACGAGGTGTGGGCGCGCTCGCCCGCGGGCCGGGTCCCCGTCGAGCTCCGGCTCGTGGCGCGGCCGGACGCCCCCGGGAGCGTGGCCTTCTTCCGCGATCTCTCGGCGCCGCGACGCGCCGCCGCGGCCCTCCAGCGCGCCCGGCGGGATGCCGAGGTCGCCAACGCCGCGAAGACGCGCTTCCTCGCGATGATGAGCCACGAGCTCCGAACGCCACTCCACGCCGTGCTCGGCCACGCGGAGCTGCTCATGGACGGGCCCGGCCTGGAGGACGACCAGCGCGCGATGCTCAAGGTGATCGAGCGAAGCGCCGAGACCCTCTCCTCGCTCATCGAGGACCTGCTGGACCTGCCGCGCATCGAGCGCGGCGAGG
>JBCDGX010000360.1:0-6305 GCA_038750805.1 Myxococcota bacterium | reverse complement strand
TCTTCGTGAACGCGGGCATCTACGTCGTGGAGCCGCGGGCCCTGGCGCACATCCCGCCCGAGGGCCGCTTCGACATGACGGACCTCGTCGAGGCCCTGCTCCGCGATCGCGGCGTCGTCGTGTCCTTCCCCGTGCGCGAGTACTGGCTCGACATCGGAAAGCACGCCGACTATGCGCGGGCTCAGGACGACGTCGCGGAGGGCCGGCTCCGGCCGCCCTACTCCTCGAGCCGTCCGCCGGCGCCGACCGCGCTCCACGCGAGCGGCGACGCCGGAGGCCTCCCGCAATGAGCCCCGAGGGCTCCCGCCGAAGGGTCGCCGTCTTCACCGGGAGCCGCGCGGAGTACGGCCTCCTGGTACCCGTGCTCCGGGCCATCGCCGCGCATCCGGGCCTCGAGCTCCGGCTCGTCGTCGGGGGCTCGCACCTGGACGCGCGCTTCGGCGCGACGCGGGACGAGATCGCGCGGGACGGCTTCGCGATCCACGCCGAGGCCCCCGCCGCGCCGGAGGACGACGGCCTCGCGGCGACGGCCGGCGCCGTGGGGCGCGGGGTGCTCTCGGTGGCCGAGGCCCTCGGCGCGCTCGAGCCCGACCTCTTCCTCGTCTACGGCGACCGCTTCGAGGCCTTCGCGGCGCTGGTGGCGGCCACCCAGATGGGCATCGGTACGGCGCACCTCGAGGGCGGGGACCTGACCGAGGGTGGCGCTCTCGACGACTCGCTGAGGCACGCGATGACCAAGCTCGCGCACCTCCACTTCGCGACGAACGCCGACGCCGCCTGGCGCCTCGGGGCCCTCGGGGAAGAGCCCTGGCGCATCGCGAGCGTCGGCCTCCCGGCCCTCGACCTCATCGCCGCGGGCGAGCACGCCACGCCGGCCGAGGTGGCCCGGAGCTGCGAGCTCGACCCCGACGAGCCGCTCGTCCTCTTCACGCAGCACTCCGTGGCCACGGCCGCCGCGGACGCGGTACCGCAGCTCCGGAGCTCCCTCGAGGCCCTCGACCGGCTCCTGGCGGAGGGCGTGCAGGTGCTCGCGACGCATCCGAACCAGGACGCGGGCGGCCAGGCCATGGCGGCCCTCCTCGAGGCCTGGGCGAGCGAGCGACCCGGGGCGCGCGTCGTCCGGAGCCTCGGGCGCGCCCGCTACCACGGGGCCCTCGCGCTCTGCGCCGAGGGTCGGGGGGTCTGCGCCGGGAACAGCTCGAGCGGCCTCAAGGAGACTCCGGTCTTCGGATGCCCCGCCGTCGACGTCGGGGCGCGCCAGGCGGGCCGCCTCCGCGGCGAGAACGTGCTCCACGTCCCCCACGACGCGGCGGCCATCGAGGCGGCGCTCCGCCGCGCGCTCTTCGACGACGCCTTCCGCGGCCGCTGCCGCGAGGCGCCGAACCCCTACGGCGATGGCGGCGCGGGCGGGCGCATCGCGGAAGCGCTGGCGACGGCGCCCCTCGGCGCGAAGCTCCTCCAGAAGCGCATGACGCTCCGCCGCGCGTGAGCGCGCGTCAGCGCTCTTCGAGCATCATCTTCCCGGCGATGCGCTCCCCGTCGATGGGGAGCCGGGCCTGGAGGATGGCTTCGCGGATCCGCTCGACGCGGGCCTCGTCGATGACCGCCGGGGAGCGCGCTTTCGCCAGCTCGGCCGCCATGGTCGAGATCTCGACGCGCTCCCCCTCCCCGCGCCGCACGCGCGGCACCGCCGGCACCGGCGGGACGCCCGCAGCGCTCACGCGGCGCACGGGCATCGGGGTCTGGAGAGCGTCGATCCGCATCCTGCGTCCTTCCTCCGAGGTCTCGGACGATGGCGCCGCGGCCTTGAGCCCGTCCGGGGCGCCTACCCCGCGACGACGAAGGCGGGGATGTGGCTGATGGGGAGCTTCTCGAGGCGCGCGCCTCGCGCCGCGAAATACTCGTCCACGGCCCGGGTCTCGCCGGCGACCTTGCCGTAATCGTCGAGCACGAGGAGCCCCCCGGGCACGAGCCGCGGGTAGAGATGCTCGAGGATCGTCTTCGTGGGCACGTACACGTCCACGTCGACGTGCAGGAGCGCGATGCGCAGCTCCGGCCGCGACGCCGCGACGTCCGGCACCGTCTCGTTGATGTCCCCGGGCACGAGCGTGACGTTGCCGAAGCCCTTGTGCCGGAGCACCTCCTGGAGCTCTTCGGTCGAGATGCCGGTCCCGGCCTCCTGCTCGAAGGCCTCGATGAACTCCTGATCCTCCGCGTCGCCCTCGCGCGGGAAGGCACCGAAGGCGTCGAAGCCGAGGATCTCGCGGGAGAAGGGGCTCTCGAGGAGCTCCCGGAAGGTCGCGAAGCGCACGAGCGAGGCGCCCTTGAAGACCCCGCACTCGACGATGGCGCCGGGCAGCCCGACCACGCGCTTGTAGAGCTCGTAGTGGGCGAGGAGCTTCCCCATGCGGCGGAGGTCGCTCGTCAGATAGAAGCCGTTCTCGTAGTCGAAGGCGCGGGCGGTATCGAAGCCGAAGACCTGCATGGTCCTCCTCGGGGCGATGGTCGGTTCCGCGCCGCCGGGACGCAAAATTCCGGGTGGCTGCGGGCGTCGCTCAGGCGCCGGCGAGCTCGAGGAGCAGGGACGCCATGCCCTCCGTCCCGGCGACCACCGCGCTCGCCGCCGGTCCCTCGGGGCGCTCGGGGCTCCGCACGAAGATGCCCACCCCATGCGCCGACGCGAGCTCGATGGCCTCGAAATCCGTGAGGTCGTCACCCGCGAAGATCAGGCTCGCCGCCCGGGTGCGCTGGGCCAGGCGCGCGAGCCCCGCCCGCTTCGAGCCACGCCGCGCCTCGGCTTCGAGCACCGCCCGTCCACGGCGGGGATGCAGGCCGAGCGAGAGCGCGAGCGCCTCGGCCGCGTCCAGCATGGGCTCCCCGAGGGCGGGGTCGAGGCCGCGCACGTGCACGGCCCGCGCCGCCGGCTTCCGCTCGAGGCGCGCGCCCTTCGGGACCCACTCGGCCGTCGCCATGGCCTCGAGCTCCTCGAGCGCCTCGCGCTCCTCGTCCGTGAGCGTCTCGGGCCGCGCGCCCTCCCCGGGCGCCATGATCACCCGCCCGTGCTCGGCCCCGCGCCACACGCCCGTCAGCGGGGCGACGCGGTCGAGGCCCTCGGCGTCGCGGCCGCTGAGCAGGGCGACGACCCACCCCTCGCGGCCCGCGAGTGTGCACACCGCCTCGAGCGTCGCCGGCGGCACCCGCGCAGCCCAGGGGTCGTCGACGATGGGCGCGAGCGTCCCGTCCACGTCGAGGGCGAGGAGGCGGGGGGCAGCGAGCGCCTGGATGCGGTCGGCCAGCGCGCTCATCCCTCGAGCCTCCCGAGGTAGCCCGCCGCCCACTTGTGCACGTCGAGGGCCGCGACCTGCTTCCTCAGCTCCTGCATGGGCTCGCGCTGCTCGAGGCGCGGCCGCCGGAGCGCCTCCTCGAGGGCCTCGGCCGTTCCGACGACGTCGTGCGGGTTCACGATGGTCGCGGAGCGGAGGTAGTGCGCCGCGCCGGCGAACTCGCTCAGGACGAGCACGCCGTCCTCCTCGACCCGGGAGCCGCAGTACTCGTGCGCCACCAGGTTCATGCCGTCCCGGAGCGGCGTCACGAGCCCGACGTCCGCCGCGCGGTAATGCGCGTAGAGCTGCTCCGGGTTGAGCGAGCGGTAGAAGTAATGGAGCGGCACGCGCCCCGTGAGCGCGAAGCGCCCGTTGATGTCGCCGACGAGGCGGTCCACCTCGTCCTTGAGATCCTGGTAGGCCTTCACGGCTTCGCGCGAGGGCACCATCACCTGCACGAGCACGGCGCCCTCGCGGAGCTTCGGCCGCTTCGCGAGGAGCCGGGCCCAGGCCTCGAGGCGCTCGGGCACGCCCTTCGTGTAGTCGAGGCGGTCGACGCCGAGGATCATCGCGCGATGGTCGATGCGCCGGCGGATGCGGCTCCGCTCGCGCTCGACGCCGGGGCTCCGCGCAAGCGACTGGAGCTCGTCCCACGGGACGCCGATGGGCGCCACGACGACCTTCACCCGGCGCTCGCCGACGTCGATCGTCTCTCCGCGCACGGGGTGATCCGTGAGCCGACGGATGCACGCGAGGAACTGCTCGGCGTACTCCTCCGTGTGGAAGCCGAGCAAGTCGGCGCCGAGGAGGCCGTCGAGCATCTCGCTCCGCCAGGGCAGCGCGCTGAAGAGGTCCGGGCCAGGCCAGGGGATGTGGCAGAACCAGCCGATGCGGGATCCCGGCGCGCGCTCCCGGAGGATCCCCGGGACGCGCATCAGGTGGTAGTCGTGCACCCAGTAGGTGCCCTCGCTCCCGCCGGCCTTCAGCGCCACCTCCGCGAAGGCGTGGTTCGCGGCGTCGTAGGCATCCCAGGGCGCGGCGCCGAGCGGCACGGTGGCCTTCATGCTGTGGAGAAGGGGCCAGAGGACGCCGTTCGAGAAGGGACCGTAGAAGGCGTCCCGCTGGCGCTTCGGGATCTTCACCTCGGCGACGTCGAAGGGCTCGCTCTCGCCCTGGTCCGCGACGACGAGCGGGTGGTCCGTCTCCTGCGCGCTGACCCACGTTCCGCCGCGCTCGCGGAGCACGGGGAGGAGGGCCGTGACGAGGCCTCCGGCCGCGCGCACACGCTTTCGCCGCGCGCCGGTGCCCGACACGCGAAAGGGCCCACGGTTCGAGACGACGACGATGCTGCCCACGCCCCCTGGTAGTCCGGCTGCCCCCCGGGAACAACTCCCCTTCGGGGTCGGCGCCGCGAGGCGCCTCTGATACACACCCCTCCGTGGACATCTACAGCACGGCGAAGCGCCTCGACCGTCCCTTCCGCTTCACCGGGCTCGCCCGCGAGCTGCCCATCGGGGCGCGCGGCATCATCGGCGACGGGATGACCTGCGCGCTCGTCCGCCCGGACGGGGCCATCGACTGGATGTGCATCCCGCGCTTCGACGGCCCTTCGGTCTTCGGCGCCATCCTCGACCCGGAGCGCGGCGGTCTCACGGCCATCACGCCCGTCGGGCCCTTCGAGAGCCTCCAGCGCTACGACCCGCGCACCAACGTGCTCGAGACGCTCTTCCGGACCCAGGGCGGCGCCGCGCGCCTCGACGACTTCATGCCGTGGACCGACGACGCGCGCTCCGGGATCCTCGAGGTGCATCGCCGGGTGCGCTGCATGGAAGGCGAGATGACCCTCGAGCTCGTCTTCGACCCGCGCTTCGGCTACGGCGCGGCGACGACGACCATCGAGGCCGAGGAGCATGGGCTCCTGGCGACGGGCGACGGAGAGCGCCTGGCCGCGGTGGTCGGCGCCGACGTGCAATGGTCGCCGCGAAGCGAGGGCGGTCTCGCGGGCCGCATCACGCTCCGCCGCGGTGAGAGCGTCTGGATGGTGCTCAGCGGCAACGCGCCGCGCCCCGAGCGCATCGCGGCCTACCGCTCCTACGAGCTCCTCCGGGCGACGCGGAAGCGCTGGCGCGCCTGGTGCGAGCAGCTCGACTACGACGGCCCCTACCGGCACCACGTCGTGCGCTCGGCGCTGCTGCTCAAGCTCCTCAGCTACGCCCCGACGGGGGCGATGATCGCGGCGCCCACGACCTCGCTCCCCGAGTGGATCGGCGGCGGGCGGAACTGGGACTATCGCTACACCTGGCCGCGGGACGCAGGCATGGCCGTGCGGGCGTCGAACCTTCTCGGCGACGCGGACACGGCGCGGGATTTCTTCCACTTCATGCGCGGGGCGCTCGAGGGCCAGGAGTCGCTCGAGGTCATGTACGACCTCGACGGGAAGCACGTGCCCGAGGAGGAGGTGCTCGCCCACCTCGCCGGGCATCGCGGCTCGAAGCCCGTACGCATCGGGAACGGCGCGAAGGGTCAGCTCCAGCTCGACGTCGCCGGCGCGCTCGTCGACGCGGCGCACCTCTACGAGCGCTTCGGCGGCTCGCTCACGCTAGGCACTTGGCGCGGGCTGAGGAGCGCCGTCGACGACTTGGCGAACCGCTGGCGCGAGCCGGACCACGGCATCTGGGAGCCCCGCGACGGCAAGCGACAGAACGTGTACTCGAAGGTGATGTGCTGGCTGGCGCTCGACCGCGGCGCCGGCATCGCCCCGCTCTTCGGCGACCCCTGCGAGACGCGCTGGCAGCAGACCGCCGCGGAGGTGCACGCCGACGTGCTCGGCAACGGCCTCTCGAAGGACGGTCGGCACTTCGTCTCCCGCTACGGCGACGGTGACGCGGACGCCTCGTTGCTCATGCTCTCGCTCCACGGCTTCCTCCCGCCCTCCGATCCGCGCACCCGCGCCACCGTGGAGTTCGTGCGTCGCGAGCTGAG
>JBCDGX010000359.1:0-6310 GCA_038750805.1 Myxococcota bacterium | reverse complement strand
GGGCGACGTTAAGACCTTCCCGCGCGGCGCGACGCCCCTCGATTTCGCCTACTCGGTGCATTCGGAGGTCGGGAACCGCTGCAGCGGCGCGAAGGTGAACGGGGTGATGGTCCCGCTTCGCCACAAGCTGCGAAACGGCGACGTCGTCGAGGTGCTGACGAACAAGAACCAGCACCCGAGCAAGGACTGGCTCGACATCGCGGTCACGAGCCGCGCGCGCTCGCGCATCCGGAACTACCTCCGCGCCGAGGAGCGGAAGCGGAGCGTGAAGCTCGGCCACGACCTCGTGGAGCGCGCGCTGCACAAGAAGGACCTGAGCTTTTCGCGCTGGCAGAAGAAGCCCGAGAAGGCGCTCAAGCACTTCAAGCTGAACCACCTCGACGAGCTCTTCGCGCAGGTCGCCTACGGGAAGATCGACGTGCGCTCGCTGATCGACGCGATCGCGCCGAAGGAAGAGGAAGCGCCGAAGCGGGGCACCTGGCCGCCCGGCGGCGACCGCGACAGCCTCAAGCCCACCCTCTTCGAGAAGACCATCCGCCGCGTCGTCCGCCGCGACGACGAGGGCATCCGCATCGACGGGATGGACGACATCCTCGTGCGCTTCGCGCGGTGCTGCAATCCGGTGCCGGGCGACGCCGTGATGGGGTGGATCACCCGCGGGCGCGGCGTGACCGTGCACCGGCGGAACTGCTCGCGGGTGCACGAGCTCGACCCGGCGCGGCGCGTGGACGTGAGCTGGGCGCGGAGCGCGAAGGCCCAGCATCCGGTGTCGCTCCGCGTGACGACGAACAACCGCCCGGGGATCCTCGCCCAGGTCTCGACGGTGTTCACGGACCACGGGCTGAACATCAGCGAGGCCACCTGCCGGACCAACGAGGACGGGCGCGCCGTGAACCTCTTCCAGTTCGCCGTGGCCGACCTCGACCGCCTCCGGACCGTGATGCGCGGCATCGCGAAGATCCGCGGCGTGAAGGAAGTCGAGCGACTCTGAACGCGCTCAGGCGTAGAAGCGCTCGGCGGCCTTCTCAGCCCAATAGGCCATGGTCGCGCGCCGCGTGTAGATCGCGTGGCCGAGGCCCGTGAGGTGCAGGTTCGGGCGGCCGTTTTCCGCCGCGTCGCCGTAGTCGACGAGCCAGGTGAAGCCGCCGTCGGGGACCCGCCGGCGGTGCTTGAGGTTCTCGAGCCAGGCGCGCGGCGCCCAGCCCGGCCCGAGGGGCTCGTCGAGCTCGGCCTCGAGCGCCCGGAGCTCCGGGTCCGCCGAGGGAAGGTCCGAGCCCGCGATGCCGAGCTGCTGGATGTAGTCGCCGGCCTGCGTCGAGAGGATGCCCTGGAGGCCCCCGGCGAGCGGCTCCTCGCCCCGATGGTTCACGAGGTGAAGGAGGCGCCCGCGCTCCCGGTCCGGCCAGCCGTAGCGCACCGGCGTCCCGAGCGTGACCAGGTCGAGGCCGCGGCTCCGGAGCACCGCGAGGTCCGCCATGAGCTGCGCGCCGTCCTCGCCGACCCGGCGCGCGATGGCGATGAGCTGGGGCGCGTGGCGGACGCCGTCCCGGAGATGGAGGAGGAGCGCGAAGACCTGCCCGGCGTGGCTGTGGCCGACCAGAAGCATGCGCGCCCGCTTCGGCCGCGACTCGAGGCGCGCTGCGAGGTGCCGGGCCAGGCGCACGGCGGCGCGGAGCCGGGCCACGTGGCCGTTCTCCGAGGACCAGTAGAAGACCGCGGAGGGCACGCCCGTCGCGGCCTGCAGCAGCGGCGCGTAGGGCGTCGGGAAGTTCGAGTGGTCCGCGAGGAGCCGGTCCGTCGCGCCGCGCAGGATCGGCGCCACCCGCGCCTGGAGCCCGAGGTCGATGCCCGGGAGTCGGTCGACGGCCTGGAGGAGCGCCAGGGGGTCGGTGCCGACGAAGGTCCCGTGCACCAGCGTGACGTCGGCGACGCCGTGGTCCCGGAAGCGCTGGCCGAGCGTCGCCATGCGCCGCCGCCAGGGCTCCGGCTGCTCCTCGAGGGTCCAGGAGGCCTCGGCCACCGGGAGCGGATCCTCGAGCGCGTCCCGCGCCCAGGTGCCCCGGTCGGGCAGGTCCTCGTAGCGATGCGGCGGGCACTCCTCGGCGCTCGGCCAGCGCAGGCGAAGGGCCCGGGCCTCGCGCCGGTTCCGCTGGAAGAGGACCAGCCAGCCGATCGCGACGATGGCCGAGGTGAGGACCCCGAGGAGGAGCGCCCCGAGGAGCAGTTCGGTCCAGCCCACGGCGCGCGCAGTCTAGTACGGCGCGGGGGCGCCAGCGACGGGCGATCGCGGCGAGGCGCGCGGCTGCTAGGCTCCGCCGCGTGAGTGAGGAGCCCCCCCGCGGACCGGCCGCGAAGGCCCCGGCCGCCGACGCCCCCGAGCGGGCCGCGACGGACACCGAGGGCGTGGGGCCCGTGGTGGACGCGGCCGCGCTCGAATCGCTCGAGGACGCCCTCGTCGACGAGGACGGCGGCGATGACGAGGACGCGGCGGAGACCGAGGTCGTCGACCCCTTCTCGCCGGGGTCCTTCTTTGCGAGCCGCTTTCAGATCGACGCTCACCTCGGCGCCGGCGGCATGGGCCAGGTCTTCCGGGCGACGGATACCGAGACCGGCGAGTCCGTGGCGCTCAAGGTGCTCGTGAAGGGCCGCAAGGACCGGGCGCTTCGCGAGCGCTTCGAACGCGAGCAGGCGATCCTCGAAGCCATCGACCACCCCTCCATCGTCGACTACCGCGGTCACGGCCTCGCCATGGGCGGGAAGGTGCCCTGGCTCGCCATGGAGCTCCTCGAGGGGGAGACGCTCCGGGAGCGCGTCGAGCGCCGGGGCCGCCTCGACCCGCAGGAGCTCGTGCCCATCGTCGTCGGCTGCGCGAGCGCCCTCGAGGCCGCGCACGCGGCGGGCGTGGTGCATCGCGACCTGAAGCCCGAGCACGTGTTCCTCCCGCGGCGTGGGCCGGTGGTGAAGCTCCTCGACTTCGGCCTCTCGCTCAGCGCGAAGGCCAAGAAGCTGACGAAGACGGGCATGGTGCTCGGGACGCCGCGCTACATGGCGCCGGAGCAGATCGCCTCGGCGCACACGGCGGGATCGAGCGTGGACATCTACGCCCTCGGCATCGTGCTCTACGAGGCGCTGGTCGGGGACTCGCCCTTCGCGGCGTCGGGCCACGGGCAGCTCCTCGGGGCCATCGTGCAGGGGCGCGTCGAGCCGCTCACGGAGAAGCGGCCGGACGTGAACCCGGACCTCGAGCTCGTGCTCGAGAAGGCGATGGCCCCCAATCCGGCCCTTCGCTACGAGCGGCCGACGGAGCTCGCGGCCGATTTCGCGGCGGCGGCCGGGGTGGAGATCGCGGCGCCGCCGGGAACCTTCCCCAGCGCGAGCCCACGCGAGTCGCTCCTCGCCGTGCGCGCCTCGGCCGAGCACCAGGCCTTCCGGGACACGCCCCGACCGCCCTTCGCGACGGGCGAGCACGTGACCGGGGAGCACCGCACGCGGAAGGCGAGCGGAGAGCATCGTTCGTCGAACCGGCCCTCCTTCGAGCGCGTGAGGCGCGATCCGCTGGTCGTCGCGGGCTTCGTCGTGCTGGGCCTCGGCGCCGCGGCGCTTGGCGCGCTGATCACGTACGCGCTGCTGCGCTGACGCCCCGAGCTCATTCTAAGTAGTGTAGTCTGGCGCAATGAACTGCACACAACGTAGGGCTCTTCTAGCCGCGTCAGTCTCAGCAACGATGCTCTTCCTCGCCTGCCACGGAGTCGAGAATCGAGGGTCGTCTGCACCGCCAAGTGACGGCTTACCTGCCCGGCTGCATGACCTAGTTCCAGTAGATGCCGGCGACTCCACGGTCGTATCGAGACACGAGTTCCGGGTGTTGGACCCGGCGGCGCCTCTCGAAATGCGCGCCCTGGAGGAAGTGTTTCATGGGCCCTGGCTTTCCCCCGACGGGACTCCCTATGTGACGATGTGGACAACGGGTGCGCATGCGCGCGATCTGGAGCGGGCTAGGTCTTGAGGCGATCGGGCGGCAGTCTCCTCCACACCAAGCGCCATCGAACACTGAACAAGTCTCAGGTTCCGCGGACACTGTTGGATCCACCCGGCAGTCCATCGTGTCCTGCACCCCCAACAAGGTTTTTTGTCGAACTGCGAATCAGGTTGCCAGCGAGTCGTCTCTGCTTGGGCCTCTTGCCGATATTGAAGCCCAACTTGCGGCCGCAGCCAGTTCACATCCGAACATCTATCGAGAGTCGATCGGTAAGAGCTGTCTTTGTGAGAATGTGACGGCGCTTGGTGCTAGCTGCGTTGAGGGGGGAGGATCCGACGCCGATCCAGCCACATTTGAGTGTGAGCAGCAAAACGATATCTGGGCGATGCAGTTCGGGCCTTTGGGTGACGCACAGAGCAGCGTCCCCACCGTCTACTTGGCCGCCACGTACCATGCGCGCGAATGGGGTGCGACGGGGACGGCGATGTTTCTCGTCGATTATCTTCGCCAAACGGTCACCAACCCAGCGTTTGACCCTGATCTACGAACGGCTCTGAGCCAAGCAGCGGTGGTAGTCGTTCCAGTGGTCAATCCCGACGGATACGAGCATACCTGGGAGATGCCGGGCGCATTTCAACCTCCGGAACGATTCTGGCGCGGAAACCGAAATCTTGCAAGATGCAGCGCAAGTGTTCCGCACGCTTCGGGAAAGGGTGTTGACCTCAACCGCAACCACACCGTTTCCTGGGGTGCGATGGCCGCTCGGACCAGCGATAGCTGCGCAGGCGAGACTTATCGAGGACCGTCCGCTGCTTCCGAGCCTGAGACGCGTGCCATGGAATCACTCTATCGCGGAACCGCGATGACGATGGCTCAAGATCCGGCCGCCGTCGTAGCCTACCATACCTATGGCAACCTCGTGCTGTATCCAGATGGTTGGTCGACGGGCAGCGGGTTCGGTACTTCATGCCCAATGGTAGACTCGAATTGCTTCAACGCTGATTTCCTGGAGCTTCGAAGGGCGTTCGGAGACACGGAACGCGCGTTTGACAGCTCCCTCGATAACTTCTGGGTGGACAACGGCAACCCTTACTATCGCGACCACAAGCACTCCATACTGCAGACGGTGTCAGGAGATGCCACAACGCACAATATGCATCACCCTACTGATGCCGTCCTAGCAATTACACCAGAGCTTCCCAATGACTGCCTGGAGTTTACTGTGGAGTGCACGCCCGGCACGATTGATAGTCGTCTTGAGGACATCGGACTTCAACAGGTGGCCTTGCTGACTCACCTGCTGACGAATGCCTCAGGTCTCGTTAGTACAACCGAGTCACTCGCCTTTGGTCCTAACGAGATCGGCACACTCTCGGCTGGCCTATGGACGCGGGAGCATGGCTACTCGGGAGGGCCTTCTGCGAACGAGGCTCGTCCCACCTTCATAAAGGGGGTGTTCCGGCCAGAGTCCACGGGCAGCCTTAACGCAAGTATTAACTCAATGACTTATACATATACCCAGGCCCGACGTGGTACGCACTACGATCTCTTTTCTCTTCAACTCGCGACTAACGGGCTCAATCCGCTCGAGATTCCATGTCGGATTAGTAGCCAGACTATGGTCGGTGGAAATGGCTCCGATGACGCAACGATTTGCAGCGGGGGTACGACGATCAACCTTTGCGATCCATCGCGACTCGTGGCCACGGATTGGGAGCTCGTCTCAAAGCCAGCAGACGCTACGGGTCCCGAAGACTGCTATTGGGAACCACGTGCGGTTGGAGGGACCCTTCGCTTCCCTCATCGCACCGGTTGGGACACGCTGTCCCCCCAGCCGAGTCATTGCCACTTCATGTTTAGCGCTTCCTGGTCTACCGTTGGCCCCGGGCAGACCGTAGTCCTCGAGCGTGAAGGCACCACCGGTGGCTGGGACGAGCTGTGGCGTTTCCGCTATGAACGGCCTTACTTCACCGGCTTTGGGCCCGAAAACAACGTGTTCTCATTTGTTTACGAGGCCAACGCATTCCTTCCAACTGATACGGCAGGGTTCCGTTTCCGAGTCGAGAACGGCGTGCCTACGGACTTCCGCATCTACGATCCAGTGTTGTACTGCAGGCTCGGCGGTCTACCGAGATGAGTGCCAGGAAGCGCGTGTACCGGTTGCCATCCTCGCGCGAGCGTCGTGTCTATTTGCTGGCCGTCGCGGCAGCTGTGCTGGGATGCGGGCCGTCGCATGGAGCAACCGTAGACATGCGTCTCGCGGATTCGGGTTTGGCCGACGGTCCTACCGAGGACTCTCCAGTCGCAGCCGACTGTGGGAGCTGGGCCGAT
>JBCDGX010000358.1:0-6313 GCA_038750805.1 Myxococcota bacterium | reverse complement strand
GCAGGCCAGAGGGACGGCCTCGGCGGGCGGGGGCCCGTCGCAGCCGACGCCGAGGCCGAAGAGGGCGGGGGGCAGGAGCTCGAGGAGGCGACGTCGCTTCATGGGGTCCGTGGCCGGGCTGGAGTCAAAGGGCCTTGGCGGCGAGGTCGGGGGGATGCCCCCCCAACGCCCGCTCGATTGGGGTCCGCGGCCCCCCTCGTGCGCGCCACGTACGTAAGAACGCGGCCGGCATGGCGCTTGTATGAGGTCGGGGTGTGAACCTGGCGACGCACGAGGATCCGGTGGAGCTGCTCGCTGCGCTCGGCGCCCCCGACGCCTTCCGGGCGTGGGCGGCCCGCCGTGCCGATCTCGAGACCGTCTGGGCCAGCTGCCCGCGCGTCGACTGGCTCCTCGCCCTCGCCCTGAAGGCCGGGGTGGAGCGACGCCGCGTGGTCGCCGCGGCGCTCACCTGCCTCGAGCTCGCGCCCCCGCGCGCCGGCTCCGACGCCCTCGAGCTCGCCCGCCGCTGGACCGAGCGGGAGGCCGAAGGCGCCACCTGCTGGGCCGCAGGCTTCCGCGCCAGCACCGTCGCCCCGCGGCTCACGGACCGCAGGGACGCGCTTCGCCTGCGCGCTGCCGCCGCCCTCGCCTTCGCCTGCGACGACCAGACCGACGCCGCCTACTACGCACGCCGGGGCCACGTCGTCGAGGCCGCGGGTCTGGCGGCCGCGTCCGTCGCGCCGGAGGCGGCCGCGGCCATGGCCGAATGCGTACGCGCCGCCATCTCGCTTCGGGCGCTCCGGCGCGCGCTCTCCGCGACGCTCCGCATCACCCTCGCGCCGCCCCCGCCGCCGCCGGCCCCCATCGGGCTCTGGGCGTCGAGGGCCGCGCCCATGGAGTGAGCCCCCAAACGACGAAGGCCGCGGTCCCGAGGGAGCCGCGGCCTCTTCGTCTCACGCGCGCAGGCTCAGGCCGAGAGGCCCCACTTCTGCTTGTTCTCGGCGACCTGCTCCGGCGTGGGCTGGTCGTGCTCCGAGGTCTGGGGAACCTCGAAATCGTCGGGCTCGTCAGCGACGAGGGCATTGAGCGCCGTGTCCTCCTTGAGCACGTCCGGCACCGACATGTCCTCGTAGATGGCCTCCCAGGGGCACTCCGGCTCACACGCCCCGCAGTCGATGCACTCTTCCGGGTTGATGAAGAGCTGGTTGGGGACCTTCTCCGTATCGCTTCCCGTATACGAGTAGATGCACTCGACGGGGCAGACATCGACGCACGCCTGATCGACGCAGTCGCGGCAAAGACGGGTGATGACCCAGGCCATAACGTGTTCTTCCTGTTCCGGCGCTCGGGGGGAGGTCGGCGCGCGTTGACTCCTTCGGCGCCCACGGGCACCGCAGCTGCGTACATGACGCCGGGCCCCACGGATTGCAAGGAAGGAGCTGGCCGCTCAACGAGCCCGCGGGTGACAGAACCAGCACCCGCCGTCTTCGCCCAGAAGGGTCGCCATCGTCTCCGTCACGTCGCGCTGCATGAACGAGACGATCTCCGGGCCATACTCACGCTGCATGGCCCGCCACTTCGCGGTCCCCGGCCGGGGGATCGGGATCTGATTCGATCCCGGCATCTCGTAGCCCCGCTCCCGACCGTCCTCGCCGTGGCAGGTGGCACAGCCGTACGCGGCCGGGTCCCAGCGCTCGACGTCGAAGTCCGCGAAGAGCACCTTCATCACCGGAAGCACCTTCCCGATCATGTACCACTCCTGGTCTTGGTGGCTCATCTCGTACCAGGGCTGGTCCGGGCCGCTGATGTCGAGCTCCTCGAGCGGCACGAGGTGCGACACGACCTGGGGCTCTCCGTCGAAATCGTCGTCGAGGTCGTCGTCGAAGGACGCGTCGAAGTCGTCCCACTCGTCCGCGCTCTCGCCGCCGCTCGTCCCCTCGGCGCCGGGCGGCGCGTCGCCGCCGCAGGACACGAGGGCGAGGGCGAGGAGGGTCCGGGCCCCTCGGGAGAACCAAGCGTCGGTCATGCGTCCACCAAGTTTGGGAGTCGTCCGGCGCATCGCGCGCGGCCGGCGGAGCATAGGACGAGTCGGGGCCAGGGCGCCCGTTCCGGGCCGTCGCTGGGACGGCGTCTCGGTCATTCTCCCTCCCGGGGCCCAGCCCGTGCCTGATCTGCGCGGCTGGGGACACGCGCGTCGCCCTACGGTATCGCGCCGGGGTGCCGTTATCCGCTCGACGTGGGCCGACCGACGGAGCTGTATCGACGCGCGCTCGCCCTGCGCTCAGTGGACCCGATGGAAGCGGAGGGCGCGCTCCGCGCTGCCGCCGCCGCCTTCGGCTCGGCCGGCGACGAGGTCGGCCGTGGCGAGTGCCTGCTCGAGCTCGCCCACCTCGCTCTCTCCGGTGCCTCCCTCGAGGAGGCCCAGCGCTACGCCGCCCGGGCCCTCGATTGCCTGGCTCCGGCGGGGGACGAGCGCGCCGGCCGCGCTGCCCTCTTCGCCGGGGAGATGGCCCTCTGCTGCGACGACGAGGCGGCGGCCGAGAGCTGGTTCGAGATGGCCCGGGAGCGCTCCGTGGGCCCGGACCGCGTGCGCGCCCAGGAGCTGCTCGGCCAGCTCGCCCTCGACCACGGCGCGCACGACGAGGCCGAAGCCCATTGGCTGGCCGCCTGGCGGGACCTCGAGGACGCGGGCGACGCGCTCCGCCTCGCCGAGTTCCGCCAGCACTTCGCCGAGCTCGCCCTCTCCCGCGGGCGCATCGGGGAGACCATCGCCCAGCTCGAGGCGGCCCTCGTGGTGCTCGATCCGCTCCGCGATGCGGACGCCGGCATGCTCCGCGCGAACATCCACACGGAGATCGCCGACCTCCAGGCGGACCGGGGGCGCGTCCAGGAGGCGATCCTCGCCTACGAGGCGGCCCTCGACTTCTACGAGCGCGCGGACCTGCCCCGGCAAGCCTCCCGCGTCGCCCGGCGCCGGGACGCGCTCCGCTGGAACGCGAAGGCCGGCTGAGCTTGGCAGCGCTCGGCGCGCCGTCTAACACGGGCGGGTGCCGCGCCCTCTCCCCTCGCTCGCCCTCGCGGGCCTGCTGATCGGGCTGCTCCTCGTTCCGGCCCGCGCCGCGGCGAGCCCCTGGACGCCGGAGCAGGGCCACGGCTACGCCAAGGCCTGGCTCAAGGGGCTCTGGGGCTTCGGCTACGTGGACGGGGACGGGGACCGCGTCGCCTACGCGAACTACGGCGAGCTCTTCCTCGCGACCTACGGGCACGTCGGGCTCACGGACCGGCTGGCCTTCGTCTGGCAGACCGACGCGCTCCGGCTCTTCTTTCTCGAGGACCGGGCGGGGGATCGTACGCAGACGCACGCGACCTTCGGCGACCCGAGCGTCGGCCTCCGCCTCGGGGCCCTCCGCCGCGGGCGCTTCGCCCTCTCCCTCGAGGCCTTCGTGCAGGTGCCCCTCGCGCGCTCTGGCGCCGTGCAGGAGGTACAGCGGCGGGAGACGCCGAACGAGCCCTTCGGGGAGCTCGTGCTCGGTCCCGGGGTCGTCTCGCTGCCCGTGCGCGTGCACGCGGGCTGGGGCGGCGACGGCTGGTACGTGGCCGGCGCCCTCGGCTACGAGACGCGCCTCGGGGGTTTCGACGACCGCCTCGGAGCCCAGCTCGAGGCCGGCCGGAGCCACCCCGGCGCCTGGTCCTGGCGCGTGCGCGCGAGCGGCAACTTCGTCGTGCGCGAGGGCAGCGCGGCACGCGTCGAGAGCCCGAGCGGCCAGGGCAACGGCGTCAGCTACCTCGGCGTGGCCTTCGAGATGGACAAGGAGGTGCGCCCGGGCTGGTTCGTCGGCGGGGTGATCGAGGGAGGCCTCGGCGCCTTGCGCCGGCAGACCGGCGGGCCCGTGTTCAGCCTGGCCGTCTCGCGCGTCTGGTGAGCGCGCGCCCGATGAGGGCCGGGCGTCCTCAGCGCTCGTGCTCGGCGCGGCGCGGCGGCGTCGCCGGGACCTCGACGGCCACCTCCGCGGGCGCACCGGGCGCAACGCGCGTGGGCGGCGTGGCCGGCGTCTCCGGGGGCGCGTAGCCCGGGGCGCGCATGGGCTGCCCCTTCTCCTGGGCGACGTAGCGGCCGAAGCGCGTGTCCGCGGCCTGGCCCCGCTCGTCGAGGGCGGTCTCGATGCCCTTGGCGGCGACCTGGAGGAGCGCGGCGACGCCCTTCTCCACGGCGGCCTCGAAGCGCTGTTCGGCCGTCTGCACGCGCTCCTTCCGGCGCCGGCGCTTGCGCGCTTCGTCGTCGAGGGCCTGCTTCTTCGCGAGGCGCTTCCGGCGCTTCAGGGCGAGGCGGCGGAGC
The DNA here is from genome assembly GCA_038750805.1 of Myxococcota bacterium. GTDB lineage: Bacteria > Myxococcota_A > Polyangia > Polyangiales > Houyiibacteriaceae > CALCTH01. Next base: position 1,998 of record JBCDGX010000358.1, on the reverse strand, counting down.
TCCTCGTCGCTCGCCGCGCCGTCGGTGAAGAGGCCGAGGGCCTGCATGGCGACGCCCACGCCCCAGCCCATGGCCGGCCAGTACCACCAGGTCCCGCCGCCGCTGAGCATGTCGATGCCGAAGAGGAAGCCGTTGATGATCGCGTAGGTGCCGAAGTGCTGCCAGAAGGCGCGGGTCTTCCGGCGCCGCTTGGTCAGCGCGATGGCCTGGCCCTCCTCGAGGAGCTCGCGCTCGGCGCGCTGGGCGCGGACCTCGGCGGCGGCGGCCTCGAAGCGCTCGGGCGCCACGCCGACCTCCGCGGCGGCCGCGGCGAGCTCCTCGTGCGTGAGCTGCCCTTCCGCTTCGGCGCCCCGCTCGAGGGCCCGCCGAAGGATCTCGCGAACCTCTTCGTCGCTGTACGCGGAGCTCATGGGGCGAGAGTAATACGCAGCGGAGGCCATGCGGATTTCGACGTGAGAGCAAGCGCTGCGTTAGCCGGCCGAGGCAGCGGTGTCGCCGGTCCGGTAGTCTGACGTCGGGACTCGACGAAGAGGCTCCGCGAACCATGGTCTGCTCTCCGCTCACATCGACCGGCGCGGCGCTCCTGCTTCTGGCCGCAGCGGTCTCGGCCCGGGCCGCGACGGCGCCTTCGGAGCGCGCGTACCGCGAGCAGCGGCTCGCCGTGCCCCCCCAGACCATCGCCCTTCGCCACGCGTACCCGTGGCCCGTTTCCGCATTCTGCCTGGACGAAGTGCTGGTCGCGACGCAGCACAGCGTCGAGCTGCGGCTCTTGCGTGGCCGAGGAACCGTCACGAGCGAGGGCGGCCGGTCCACGCCGATTTTCAAGGCCTTGGCCAGCGGAGAGCTCGAGATCATCGGGTCACACGGAGCGGTGCTCTTCGGACGCCGGGGACCCGATCCCGTGACCGTTCACGTTCTGGAGACCCTCGTTCTGGCGAGCCCGGCGTCGCCGCAGCACGTCGACCGGCGCGACGACGCGGCGCTGCGCTACATCCAGCTCGGGGGCGAGTCCCAGGGCGAGGTGTGGGAGCGACAGCGGCGGAGCCGCGGGGAAAAGGCACCCGGCCCTTAGCGCCGGGTTGGGCCGCCTCCCTCGGGAGGAAGCACGCGTTCGTCCCTAGACCGTGGCCACCGCGGCGGGGAGCGCCTCGGGTGCGGACGAGGTCGTGGTGCGCCCGTCGAGGCGGCGGCCCTTGCCGATCATCTCGGGGTAGAAGGCCGGGTTGAGCCAGACGCTGCTCCGCCACTCGCGGACGTGGTTCGGAACCTTCTGCTCGGCGCGGTTCACGTCGAAGTGGAAGCACTCGAAGTCCGCGGGCATGAAGTCCTCCATGGCCGTCGCGTAGACGTCGTTCTCCGTGTTGTCGACGATGACCATGCGGACGTGCCGCAGGTCGGCCTCGTGAGCCTCCCAGAAGCGGAGCATCCCCCAGCGGTTCGTCGAGTCGATGAAGAGCGTGTCGAAGTCGTGGTCGAGGTTGTCCCAGAACCCGACCTCGATGCGGTCCTTGTCCATCTCGCTGAGGACCCGCTTGTGGTGGTGCCAGTAGAGCCAGCGCGAGGTGTCCACGTCGCCGGTGTCGAGGCGCTTCCGCCAGGTGCAGGGCGACATGACGAGCTTCCAGCGCCGGAGCAGCTCCGGGCGCTGCATCATCGCGAGGAGCAGGTACATGGCCCAGTCGGGGCCGGACTCGATGGTGGTCACGGCCTGCACGCGCTCGGCCCACCAGAGCGTGGACCCGCCGCCGCCGAACTCGAGGAGCTTCATGTCCGGGCGGAAGAACTTCTCGACGAAGCGCGTCGCGCCGAGCGTCGTCCACGGCTCGGGCTTGGCAAAGCGCTCCCGATGCTGCGTGAGGAACTGCTGGAAGTGCGTCGACGCCAGCTGATGGGCGCCGAGGACGCGCTGCATCTCCTGCTGGGCGCTCGCGGCGCGCTGCCGTAGCACGGCCAGCTCGTGCGCCATCTGCTTCGCCTCGCCCGGCTGGGGCGCCGCGG
>JBCDGX010000357.1:0-6333 GCA_038750805.1 Myxococcota bacterium | reverse complement strand
GCGCCTGCGAGGAGCGCGGCGACGAGGCCCTCGCGGCTCTCGGCGGCGAAGATCGCTTCCGCGCAGGTCGCCTCGAAGTCCGACGGCGCCGCATCGGCGGCCTCGACGTCTCCGCTGCTGGAGGGGTACGTGGACCCCCCGTTCGACTGGCTCATGTGCTCCCCCAAAGGTGGGCTGGCGCGGCGTCCCGATCCCCCCGGGCGCGGCACAGCGAACCCGAGGAAACGTCCGCGCTTCGGGAAGCTTGAGCGCGGGATCCCCGGGACGCGTGCCGCCCTCCCCAGGCGCGGTATGCTCCGCGGCCATGAACGCGCGTCGCACCGAGACGACCTTCTGCCGCATCTGCGAGTCCCTCTGCGGGCTCGAAGCCGACATCGAGGGGGATCGCATCGTCGCCCTCCGGCCCGACGCCAAGCACGTCGCCACGCGCGGCTACGGCTGCGTGAAGGGCCTGAAGCAGCTGGGCATCTACCACTCGTTGGACCGCCTGAAGTACCCGCTCAAGCGCGTGAACGGGAAGCTCGTGCGCATCGGCTGGGACCAGGCCATCGCGGAGATCGGCGCGAGGGTCGCCGCCGAGCGCGCCATCCACCCGGACCGCATCGCCATGTACGTCGGCACCGCGGCCGGCTTCGGCGTGCTCCACCCGGTCTTCGCGTCCGGCTTCATGCAGGGCGTCGGCAGCAAGTCGATGTACTCGTCGGCGACGCAGGACTGCTCGAGCAAGTTCGCGGCGGCGGAGCGCATGTACGGCTTCCCGTTCACGCAGCCCTTCCCGGACCTCGACCGCTTGCAGGCGCTCTACGTGGTCGGCGCGAACCCGGCGATCTCGAAGTGGGCCTTCCTTCAGGTCTCGAACCCCATCGCGCGGCTCAAGGAGATGGAGCGCCGCGGCGCGAAGCTCGTCTTCGTCGACCCGCGACGTACGGAGAGCGCGAAGGTCGCCGGCGAGCACGTCTTCATCCGCCCGGACACCGACCTCTTCTTCTATCTCGCCTTCCTCCACGAGGTGCTCCGGCGGGAGCGGGAAGACGGGGGCGTCGTCGACCACGCGCGAGTGCGCGCGTACATGAAGGGCTACGACGCGCTGGCGGGCATCACCCATGGCTGGACGCCGGAGCGCGCCGCCGAGGTCACGGGCATCCCCGCGGAGGCGATGCGGCAGCTCGTGGGCGATTTCCTCGCCGCGGACGGCGCAGCGCTCTACCTCTCGACGGGCGTGAACATGGGCACGCACGGCGCGCTCTGCTTCTGGCTCCAGGAGGTGATCAACGCGATCACCGGCAACCTCGACCGGGAGGGCGGCACGCTCATCGGTGAGGGCGTCATCGACTTCCTCGCCTTCGGCAAGAAGACCGGGACGCTGCTCCGCTCGGATAGGAGCCGCATCGGCAACTTCAAGTCGACCAACGACGCCTTCCCCGGCGGGATCCTCGCCGACGAGATCCTCACGCCGGGCGAGCGCCAGGTGCGCGCGCTCTTCGTGACCGGCGGCAATCCGCTCCTGACCATGGCGAACGCGGGCCGGCTGAAGAAGGCCTTCGGCGAGCTCGAGATGCTCGTCTGCCTGGACATCCAGCTCAGCGAGACCGCGCACCTCGCGCACTACGTGCTGCCCTGCACCTCGCCGATGCAGCGCCCGGACCTGCCCTTCGTCTTCCCGCTGATGCTCGGGCTGCAGAGCAAGCCCTACCTTCAGGCCACGCGCGCGCTCGAGAAGCCCGAGGGCGAACAGCGCGACGAGGCGAGCATCTACCTCGAGATCTGCCGGGCAGCCGGGACGCCGCTCTTCGGCTCGGCGGTGGCCCAGCGCGCCCTCGAGGCCCTCCGCGACGGGGCCGGCCTCACGCGAAAGCTCCGCGGCCAGGGCGGCGGGCTCCCCTCCCTTCCGCAGGAGGTGCTCCTCGACGCCCTGCTCCGCGCGACGCGGCAGGGCGGCTTCAAGAAGCTGCTGGGCGATACGCACGGGCGCCTCCGGCCGGCCCACGGCGCGGGGACCTTCCTCGGGCAGCGGGTCGTGACCGACGACGGCAAGGTCGACCTCGCGCCGGCGGATCTCCAGGCCCGCATGAGCGCGGTCGCCGAGGCCCATTTCGAAGCGGAGAAGGGGCGCGCCGGCAAGCTCAAGCTGATCACCAAGCGCGCCATCACGACGCACAACTCGTGGACGCACAACATCGAGCCCTTCATCCGCGAAGGGACGAATCACCTCCACATGCACCCCGAGGACATGGCCCCTCGCGGCATCGTCGCGGGCGATTTCGTGGACGTGGCGAGCGCGACGGCCACGGTCCGCCTGCCGGTGCGTGCGCTCTCGGATCTCATGCCGGGCGTGGTCGCGCTACCGCATGGCTGGGGACACCAGCACGCGCCGGGCATGAAGACCGCGAGCCAGACCAAGGGCGTGAACGTGAACCTCCTGGCGGCGGACGGGCCGGAGGGCATCGACCCGATCAGCGGCATGGCGCGCCTGACGGGCATCCCCGTCGAGGTGACCAAGGCCGCGGGCCCGCAGGCGCATACCTGGTCCGGCCTGCCGGACGCGGCGGCCGAGTAGCGGGGCTCAGAGACCGCCGAGGTCGCGCACCACGACGCTCGCCGCAGCGAGGCCGAAGGCGCCGGTCACGAAGCTCGCCGTGCCGTCGATGCGCCGGCGCATGTGGCAATCCTGCATGCCGGTCGGGCCGCCGGGACACACGCACCGGAAGCCTTCGGCGTCGTAGGCCGGCGCGATGGGCTCTCGCGGCGCCTCGGTGCTGTAGACGGCCTTCACGCCGCTGCGCGTCCCGCGCTCGAGGGCCAGGCCGTGCTTCTTGCGGAGGAGCTTCCGGAGGGCCTTGGCGAAGGGGTCCTTCTTGGTTTCGCAAAGGTCCGCGACGGCGATGGCCGTCGGGTCGAGGCGCGCCGCCGCCCCCATGGAGGAGACCAGCGGGATTCCTCGCGCCAGGCACCTGGCGACCAGGTGGGCCTTGGCCGAGAGGTTGTCGATGGCGTCGACGACGTAGTCGATGCGCCCCTCGAGGAGCTCCTCCGAGCGCGAGGCCTCGTAGAACGCCGCGACGGGCTCCACCTCGCAGGCCGGATGCACGAGGCGAAGCCGCTCGGCCATCACGTCGACCTTTTCCCGGCCGACCGTGCCCTTCACGGCGTGGAGCTGGCGGTTGGTGTTCGTGATGCAGACTCGGTCGAAGTCCACCAGGCGCAGCGCGCCGACCCCGCTGCGCGCGAGGGCCTCCGCCGTGAAGGAGCCCACGCCGCCGATACCGAAGATGACCACGCGCGCCCCCGCGAGCCTCCCGAGGGCTGGTTCGCCGAAGAGCCGCGCCGCGCGATCGAAGCGCCGATGCGTGCGAAAGGGCGCCGGTTCGATCGTCGGGGGCGGCGAGTGGAGGTCGGCCATCGGCAGCGGCATGGTGCGCAGCTTGTCGCGGCCAGCGGGCGAGGGCCACAGACGGTCTGCTCTTTCGAGCCCTCCGTGCGCGCCGCCAGACCCGTAGGGTGTGTCGTGCTCGCGGACGTCGAGCCTCAGAAGGCGAAGAGGCGTCGCGCGTTCGCCGCGGAGCGCTCGGCCAGCTCGTCCTCGGGCTCGCCGCGAAGGGCGGCGACGGCCGCGAGGACACGGCGAAGGTAGGCCGGCTCGTTGCGCGTCGTGGGCGCGCCGGCGGGCGTCAGGTCCGGCGCGTCGGTCTCGAGCAGCAGGCGCTCGGCGGGGATGGCCTTCACCGCAGCCCGCACCCGGCGCGCCCCGGGACGCGTCGCGGCGCCGCCGACGCTGAGGTAGAAGCCCCGCTCGACGTAGGCCGGCACCAGCTCCGCCGGCCCGGCGAAGGCGTGCACCATTCCCCGCGCGGGCCCCGCCTCGTCGAGGAGCGCGAGCATGGCGCCGTGCCGCCGCACCACGTGGAGCACCAACGGGAGACCGAGCGCCCGCGCCGTCCCGAGCTGCGCCCGCGCCGCCTCCGCCTGGCGCTCCGCCGGGACCGAGGCCTCGATGCGCTTGTCGAGCCCGGTCTCGCCGAGCCCGACGGCGCCGTAGCGCTCGAGCGCCCGGGGGAGCTCCGCCAGGGCTGAGCTCAGCGCGTCGTCGTCCAGCCCTCCCAGCCACTCGGGGTGCACGCCGAGGCAGAGCGCCGCGGGGAGGGGCAGCGCGTCCCGGGTTCGCGCGAGCCCTTCCCAGGCCTCGGGCCCCGTGCCGGGCAGCACGAGGGCTTCTACGCCGGCGGCCCGTGCCCGCGCGACGACGGCGTCACGGTCCTCGTCGAAGGCCGGCAGATCCAGGTGGCAATGCGCGTCGACGAGGCGGGGCGGGGGCGCGTCGACCGAACGATCGTCCGGCAAGGCTCGGCTCACGCTCACCCGGCGCTCGGCGCCGGCGCGTGGGGCGCGGGCCGCTCGCCGAAGGCCCGGTCCTGGTCGTCCTCGCGCACGCCCTGCTCGTCGAAGCGTGAGAGCTCGGCGCTCACCTCGCGGAGCATGCGCTGCTTCTGGTGGAAGGGGAGGAAGGCCGCCTTGAAGCCGTTCGTCACGATCTTCTTCAGGTCGCTCAAGGTGAGGTCCATGTGCTCGTAGCTGAGCTGGCACTCCCGGGAGACGCTCGTGTCCGTCACGAGCCGGTTGTCCGTGTTGATCGTCACCCGCAAACCCAGGTCGTGGTAGAGCTTCATCGGATGGCTCGCGAGGCTCTCGACGGCGCCCGTCTGAACGTTCGACGACGGGCAGCACTCGAGGGCGATGCGGTGGTCGTTTACGTAATGAAGCAGGTCCCCGTCCTCCCGGAGGCGGCAGCCGTGGCCGATGCGGTGCGCCCCGCAGACGTGGATGGCCTGGTGGATGGACTCGGGGCCGTAGGCCTCGCCGGCGTGAATCGTGACCGCGATGTTGTTGTCCCGGACGAGCTGGAAGGCCTTCTTGTGGTGCTTGGCCGGGTGGTCGTTCTCGGCTCCGGCGAGGTCGAAGGCCAGGACGCCCCGGTTCTTGTAGGCCACCGCGAGCTGCGCCATCTCGAGGCTCGAGGCCGGCGAGATGTTCCGGATGCCGCAGAGGATGACGTTCGAGAGGATCCCGTGCTGCTTGTAGGCGGCCTGGAGCCCCGCCAGCACCGCCTCGACGACCGTGGTGAGTCGTAGCCCCTGCCGCGTGTGGAGCATGGGCGAGTAGCGCACCTCCATGTACCAAACGTTTTCGCGCGCGGCGTCCTCCGCGAGCTCGAAGGCCGCGCGGTAGAGCGCATCCTCGGTCTGGAGAACCTTCAGTGTCGTGTCGAAGGCCTTCAGGTACTCGACGAGGGACCCGGTGTTCTCGCCGAGACGGAGCGCCGAGCGAAGCCCCTCCGGCGTGTCGGCGGGCAGCGAGACGCCCTGCGTCTCCGCGAGGTCCAGGATGGTCTCGAGGCGCAGCGAGCCGTCGAGATGGACGTGGAGGTCGGTCTTGGGGAGCTGCTCGAAGAACCGATACGGGAGGCTCATCACCGCATGGTAGCGCCCGAGCCGCCATCCGCGCTCCTCGGGGCGGGCAACGCCTCGGAAACGGCGGGGTCACCGGGGCCCAGCGGCGGCCGGCGAGAGGGTCCGGGTCTGGGGACCTTGTCTCGATGGCCGGGCTTCCGGATAGGTGCGGGCATGGCTGACATCACCCTCAAGGGGAACCCCTTCCACACGAACGGCGATCTCCCCGCCGTCGGCGCCTCTGCGCCGGACTTCAAGCTCACGGGCGCGGACCTCGCCGACAAATCCCTCGCGGACTTCGCCGGAAAGACGCTCATCCTGACGATCAACCCGAGCTACGACACCCCCGTCTGCCAGGCGGCGGCGCGGGCCTTCAACGAGAAGACCGGAGCCATGGAGAACGTGGTGGTCGGCCTGGTCAGCGCGGACCTGCCCTTCGCCGTTGGGCGCTTCTGCGGCGCCGAGGGCCTGACGCACGTGATGCCCCTCTCGACCTTCCGCGGGAGCTTCGCCAAGGACTATGGCGTGGACATCGTGGACGGCCCCTTCGCGGGCGTGACGGCCCGGGCCATCGTCGTCATCGACGGCGAGGGCAAGGTGACGCACACCGAGCTCGTCAAGGAGATCGCGGACGAGCCGAACTACGACGCGGCCCTCGCGGCCATCTGAGGCGAAGCGCCAGGGCGACGCTCGCGCCGGCGGCCAGACCACCGGTCGCGAGCGTCCCCGCGGCCAGCGTCGCGTCGGCGGTGACCGGCGGCGCCGCCGCACCCACGAGCCAACGCCAGGCGAACGCGAGGAGCGCACTCCTTCCCGAGATCGCGCTTGAGCGTCGTGAGCGTGGCGGCCTTGCTGCGACGCGGCGGTTTCCCTACCTCGCACATATCGG
>JBCDGX010000356.1:0-6337 GCA_038750805.1 Myxococcota bacterium | reverse complement strand
GTCACGCGCGATTCACGAAAGCATCCATCACTACATCCTAGCGTATCACCCCAGTATGCTGACGCCAATTTCATCTTATTTCGCCGAATATTACGCCAGTTGAGGCCCAGGCGGTGGACGAACTGTTAGCGCTACAGAATGACGAAAGTCTCCCCCAGCTGGCATCACAGAGTCTTGGAAACTGCGAGCGCATGGCGCTTCACTCGTGGCGAGAATACGACGATAGCCATTATTGATCTCGGATTCGACATCAAGCACCCGTCTATCAGCAACGGGGTCGTTCGAGCGTTCACTGCGTCAAAAGGTGGCGTGAGTGCCGCTAACCTTGACAGCATGCCAATCGATGATCACGGCACGCATTGTATGGGCGCGGCAGGAGGTCGAAAACAGAGAGACGGAGTGGGCATCGCACCGGCGGCGGGACTAATAGCAGGTTCCGTCTCAAGCGTGACGGATCAGACGATCCTCGCAAATGCGATACATGAAGCCATATTTCCCGCGCAAGGCGGAGCTGCAGCGGATATAGTATCTTGCAGCCTGGGCCGGCAGTATCGAGGAGAAGTACTACGTGAAGAGATGCAGAAGGTCCTTAAGAAGGCCAGAAACAAGGGTCGCAGTGGAAGGGGAGCGATCATCTTCTGGGCCACAAGCAACCGTAACACGGAGATAAAAATGGACGAACCCGTTTCCTCGCCGCTCACTATTGCAGTAGGCGCACACGGTCGAGACGGACGCCCGATGTCGGGGGCTAGTGGCGAAGGGCTGGATTTTCTTGCCCCAGGCGAGTCAATACCGATGCCCGGAATATTCGGAAGCTGGGAGAAGCGGTCAGGTACCAGTTACGCCTGCGCGTTGGCTGCCGGCGTTGGCGCTCTCGCGCTTTCCGTGGATCCGAGCCTAGAAGCCGGTCAGGTCCGACGCATTTTACACGAGTCCTGCGAGCCCATCGAGGGAGTGAAGTTGGAGCGCGTTGGGAGTGGGCGCCTGCGAGCTTCGAAGGCGGTTACACTTGCACGGTCTTTCACAAAGTAGGCGCCCGCATGTTCCATGTTCCGGCCGCTCAGACGTTCGATTGTCTCCAGCGAGTACCTCAGTCTGACCAGCGTTGAGTACTACCTACGTGCACTATATTCGTTCGCCGACCGCGAGCTCGCTACCGCGGCTGCTATGCGCCGGCGGCGGTGACCTCTAACGGACGGCGGGGCTGGAATCCGCGGCGAATGTGAAGCGCATGGCCGAAGCCGTTCCGCTCTCTGGTCTCGCCAGCACGGACTCGAACGGCTCCACACACACCGCCCGCCTCACCGCCCAAAACACCATCTTCGACACCGGCGCGTCGCCTCGGAACGTCATCGACGCTCCCGTCCGCTCGTTCCGAATCGTCGCTTCGTGAAAGCGCGCCGGGCGTTCTCCTTCGAACAAGGGGAACCACATCGACTCGCCCGCCTCCAGCTCTCGCTTCACCCGGAGCGTGTGGCCTTCGAGGTGGGCGCGGTCGTCTTCGGTGATGCCCTCGACCGGGAAGGGGAGCTCGATATTGGCGTTGGGGCCGACCGGGTCGCCGTCGATGCAGGTGAAGTTGTGGTTGTAGACGTCCGTGTCGATGAGGCGCGAGCCCGTGTTCTCGAGCTCGTGGGCGATGCGGAAGGCCGGCTCGCCGGGGAGCAGCTCGACGGTCTTGCGGTACCGGTAGGCCCAGCCGCGCTCGCCCTCGAGGCGCTGCTCGAACGCGATGGCCGTGGGTGAGTGCTCGATGGACCAGGTGCCTGGCTCGATGAGCCGGTACGCCCCATCGAAGGCATAGGGCTCGTTCGCGCGCTTCTCGAGGCGGCCCACGCCGATCTTCAGGAAGGACTCGCCCGGGCGCGCCTCCGTGTAGCCGAGCGGCTCGGTCAGGCCTAACTCCCCGGCCGGGCCGGTGATCGCGTCGTGCCCGAGCGGGTCGTGCCGCTCGTGCAGCGGCTGGCAGAACGTGTGACCGCGGTGTTCCACCTGCAGGATCACCCCCGACCAGTCGAAGCGCGAGCCCCGGTAGTAGCCGCGCTCCGCATCGGGCAGCGCGAGCGTCACCCGCACCTCGCCATTGTCGAGCGTTCGGGTCGGATAGCCGTCGGTGGTCATCGGGCCTGCGCTGAGAATACGCCCCGAGGCCGGCCCGAGTGCCCTCGCGGCGCCCTTCCCTCCGCGCGCGCTGGGCCCGACTTCCCTGCCCCCGCCGTCGAAGTGCTGGCCCCCACGGCGTGACTCGCGGCTGGGTCCTTCTGGAAACGAGCCCCTCCGACACGAGTCTCGTCTGGGGCGATTCGAAACCGAGCCCCCACGGGTTCGCGACTCCCCCCCACGCGTGAATCAACGGCCCCCACGCGTTTCGAAGGGGCCCCTACGCCATTGGGGCGCTTGGAGCGTGGGGGCTGGTCTATCGAAGCGACCGTGGACGTGCCGCGGGCGCCCATGTGCATCCGCAGGCGGCACCACGGAGAGCCCGACGGCGATGTGCGGCGCTCGCGGCGAGGGGGCGACGTCATCCACCGTCCATGGGATGGCTCGAGGCGGAGGGGCCGTCGGCGAGCGGCGGCTTCGGACCAACCCAACGCCACGCAGGCCCTTCGCGATGCGCCGTCGAGAGACACACGAGCGGCCAACGCCGTCTCCCACCTGCGGCCGCGTCACAGGGCCCCCCTACACCGCTGCTACGATGCTCTCGATGACCGCCCCCGCCCGGCGCTCGGCGACCTACCAGGATGTGCTCGACGCTCCCGAGCATCAGGTCGCGGAGCTGATCGACGGCGACCTCTTTCTCCAGCCGCGGCCGGCCTCGCCGCACGCCAACGTGGCGTCCGTTCTCGGGATGGTGCTCGGGCCGCCTTTTCATCTCGGGCGCGGCGGCCCGGGAGGCTGGGTCCTCCTCGACGAGCCCGAGCTGCACCTCGGCCCCGACGTGCTCGTCCCGGACCTCGCGGGCTGGCGGCGCCAGACTTCGCCCGACCTCGACCTGACGCAGGCCTCCATCTCTACGGTGCCCGACTGGATCTGCGAGGTGCTCTCCCCCTCCACCATGGGCAAGGACCGGGTGAAGAAGCTGCCCAAGTACGGCGCCGCCGGCGTCCGGCACGCCTGGCTCATCGACCCGCTCGTGCGCACCCTCGAAGTCTTCGCCTGGCAGAACGGGCGCTGGTCCCTCGCGCTCACGCACGAAGGCGACGGAGCCGTGGAGGCCGAGCCCTTCGACGCCCTCGCCGTCGAGCTCGGCGACCTCTGGCTCCCGAGCGGAGACGCCCCGCCATGAACCTCCGCCTCCTCGTGCCGCTCATGGCGCTCGCGGCCTTCGGCGCGTACCGCCTCGCCGGCCTCGCGGGCGCCACCGCGCTCCTCGTCGCCTACGCGCTGCTCGGCGCCGTCGCGTGGCAGCGCATGCGGACGAACGAGGGCGCGCTCGTCACCCGCCTCGCGGACCTGAGCGACGAGGAGCTCCGCGACGCCCTCCCGCAGCTCGACGCCGCGTCGCGCGAGGAGGTCGAGCGCGTGTTGCGGCGCTCCGGGCGGCTCCCCGCGACGGGCGACTGAGCACGCCCGCCGCCGCCACAACTCCTCAAAGGAACATGCCGCCCGACACCTCGATGCGCTGCCCGGTGATCCACCGGCCCGCCGGCGAGCAGAGCATGGCCACCACGCCGCCCACGTCCTCGGCCACGCCCATGCGGCCGAGCGCCGTCACGCCCTCGATGAAGGTGCGCATGCCCGGGTTGTGCTCGAGGGCCGCCGCGTTGAAGTCCGTATCGAGCGCGCCCGGAGCCACCGCGTTGGCCGTGATGCCGCGGGGGCCGAGCTCCACCGCGAGGTAGGCCATGTAGCGCTCGAGGGCCGCCTTCAGCGAACCGTAGATGCCCATGCCCGCGAGCGAGAAGCGCGTCAGCCCCGTGCCGATGGCCACGATGCGCCCCCCCTCGTTCAGCGTCGGGAGCAGCGCCTCCGTCAAGAAGACGATGCTTTTGTAGTTGGTGTTGAAGACCCGATCGACCTCGGCCTCGGTCACGCTGCCGACGGGCTCGTGAGAGCCCACGCCCGCGTTGTGCACGAGCGCGTCGAGGCCCTTCGCGCCCCAGTCCTCGAGGGCGCCGCGCACCTCCGCCGAGAGGCGCGCGATGTCGCCGGTGCCGGTCAGGTCCGCCTGCACGGCGTGGGCGCGCCGGTCCATCGCCTGAATCTCGGCGACCACCGCCTGGGCCGCGTCCGCCCGGCTCCGGTAGGTGATGACGACGTCCGCGCCGCTCGCCGCGAGGCGAAGCGCGATGTCGCGGCCGACGCCGCGGCTCCCGCCGGTGACGAGGGCCGTGGTCTGGTGGAGGTCGAAGCTCGGGGTGTCGCTCTTGGGCATCGTCAGGTCCTTCCGGGCGGCAGCCGCCGCCTCTTTTGCTTTCGGGGCGCGCGCGGCCCATCGGCCGCGGCGCGTCCGTCTCTCGATGAACCCACCCTGATGCGTGATGAATCCTCACGGAAGATCCGCATCGATCACTCATTGCATGCGAAAATCGCACGCATGGAGCCGCCCGACTCGGATGAGCGCGTCTTTCTCCGCATCGTCGAGGGCGGAAGCCTCAAGGCCGCCGCCGCCCAGCTCGGCGTCGATCCCTCCGCCGTGAGCCGGCGCCTCGCAGCCCTCGAGGCGCGCCTCGGGCTCCAGCTCCTGCAGCGCTCGACGCGAGGCTCGGTCCCGACGGATGTGGGCGCGCGCTACTACGAAGGGCTCGCGGACATCGTCGCGCGCGAGGACGCGCTCGAGGCGAGCCTGAAGACGGGCGACGCGCCGAGCGGGCACCTCCGCGTGACCGCGCCGCCCGAGTTCGGCGTTCGCTTCGTGGTGCCCGTGCTCGAGGCGCTCGAGCGCGCGCACCCGCTCCTGAGCGTCGAGCTCTCGCTCGGCACGGGCTTCGCCGACCTCGGCGCCGCGGGCATCGACGTCGCCGTGCGCATCGGGAGCCTCGCCGACTCGAGCCTTCGCGCGCGGCGCCTCGGCAGCGTGCCCCGGACGCTCGTCGCCGCGCCGGCCTACCTCGAGGCCCACGGCACGCCCGGCGCGCTCGCGGAGCTCGAGGCGCACACCTTCGTCGGTTACCTCGGCCGGGGCGGGAGCTTCCCCATCCGCACCGAGCACCACGGGCAGACGCGCCTCCGCGCGCGCTTCACGGTGAACAGCATCCCGACGCTGGTCCGCCTCGTGGAGGACGGGCGCGGGCTCTTCCACGGGCCGCTCTGGGCCATGGACGCCGCGCTCGCGGCCGGGCGTGTCGTCCGCGTGCTGCCGGAGCTCGCCTTCCCGGCGTTCCCGGTGCACGCGCTCTACGGCACGCAACGCTACGTGCCGGCGAAGACGCGCGCCTTCGTCGACGCGATGGTCGCAAGCGTCGCCGGCGAGGCTTCGCTCGCGACCTAAGGGCTCATCCCCGCCCGGCCAAGACGAACACGCCCCCGCGCGCGAGCCCACCGGCGAGGCTTCGCTCGCACCTGAAGGCTCAGCCGCGCCCGGCCCAGACGAACACGCTCCCGCGCCCGAGCCCGCCGGCGGTCGCCAGGTGGATCCACAGCACCGCCGCGTGCTCGAGGAGCGCCGCGTTCCGGAGCGGGCCCGCGTCGAGGGGCGCGAAGCCCGCGCGCGTCGCCAGGGCCATCGCCTGGGCCTTCGCCTCCGCGTCGTCGCCGGCGAAGGGGACCGTCGCCGGGCCCGCCGCGCTCTCGGGGTCCGCGTGCCACTCGGCGCCGAAGGTATTGAAGCCCTTCAGCACCCGCAGGTCCGGTCGCGCGGCCGCCAGCGCCGCGGCCACCGAGCCCTCGGCGGGCGCGTCGACCACGGGGCCTTCGTCCCAGCGGACGGGGTTCGAGCAGTCGACGACGATGGTGCCCGCCGGCACCGCGGCGACGGCCTCGATGGCCGCCGGCGCCGGGACCGCGAGGAAGACGAGGCCGGGCAGCGCGCTCGCCGGCCCTCCCGTCACGCCGAGCGCCGCGAGCGGCTCCGGGACCTCGCGGCCCTCGCGCAACCCGAGGACCACGTCCACACCGACCGCACGGAAGCGCCGCGCAAGCGCGCTCCCCACCCGGCCGGCACCCACGATCCCGACCGCCCCCGTCGCTGCTCCATCGGTCATCGTCCGAGCACCTCCACCACCAGGCGCGCCGCAGCTGCGCTGCTGTTCTGCTGCTGCCCCGTGATGAGCATCCCATCACGCAGGGCGAAGGGGCGGAAGGGGAGCTCGACGAGGAAGTTCGTGTCCGGAAGCTCCCGCGCGCGGTCCTCGATGCGGAAGGGCTGGAGCTTCTGCCCGACGGTCGCGTCCGCCAT
>JBCDGX010000355.1:0-6346 GCA_038750805.1 Myxococcota bacterium | reverse complement strand
TCTCGCCCTAGAAGGCTGACGAAGCCGCCCGGAGGGCGGTCTTCGCCAGCTCCCCTGCCCTTGCCCATGCCCCTGCCCGCTACGAACGCGTCGCTCGCAGGACTGGATGAGCCGCACCAGCATTTGGAACCCCTGCTTCACACCGGCGCTTGCGGACGTGCACCCCATGAGCGCCGGGTGCGCCAGGAGGCCGCCTCGAAGCGGTCTAAGGCGGCCTCGAACGCAGGTCGAGGAGCCGTACCCGGAGCGGGCATGGGGCATGGGCATGGGCAAGGGAGCAGGGCGCTTCGGCGCCCGGCTAGACGCGGAGGCCGAAGCTCGCGTCCTGGTAGAGCCTGTCGAAGAGCGGGAGGAACTTCGCCTCGACGTTCTTTCGCTTCACCTTGAGCGTCGGTGTGAGCTCGTCCTCGGCGACGCTCAGCTCCCGGTCGAGGAGCACCACGCGCTTCACGGTTTCCACCCGGGCGAGGCGCGCGTTCGCCTTCCGGACGGCGCTGACCACGCGCTCCTTGAGCTGCGGGTCCTCGGTGACCTTCCTCGTCAGCTCGGCGAGCCCCGGAGGGCGCGCGAGCGGATCGGCGGTGAGCGCGGCGCGAAGCGCGGCGATCTCCCCCCCGTTGCTCATCCCGCGGCGCTCGGCCCAGTCAAGGGCCTCGGTGCCGCCCACGGTCACCAGCGCGACCAGGTAGGGGCGCCGGTCGCCGTGCACGTGCACCTGACCGAGGATGGGGTCCGCGCCCTTGAGCTCGCTCTCGATGTTCGCCGGCGTGAGGTTCTTGCCGCCGGCGGTGATGATCACGTGCTTCTTCCGGTCGCGGATGCGCATGTAGCCGTCCGCGTCCCGCTCGCCGATGTCCCCGGTGTGGAGCCAGCCCTCGGTATCGATGGCTTCGCGCGTGGCGTCCTCGTTCTTGTAGTAGCCCTGGAAGACCATGGGCCCGCGCACGAGGATCTCGCCGTCCGCGGCGAGGCGATCCTCCACGTAGGGGAGCGGCTTCCCGACGGTCCCGAGGCGCACCATGCCCTGCCGGTTGGCGTGCGTGACGACCGTCGACTCGGTCATCCCGTAGACCTCGTAGACCCGGAAGCCGGCGGCCCAGAAGAAGGTGAGGATCTCCGGCGCGATGGGCGCCGCGCCGGTGACCATGTGCCGCACGCGACCGCCGAAGACCGCGCGCAGCTTCGAGAACACCAACCGGTCGGCGAGCGCGTGCTGGGCCCGAAGCCGCGGCGGGATCCGCTCGCCGGCCTGCCAGCGCCGCACCACCTCGCGCCCCGTCGCCTCCGCCCAGCGGAAGACCCGCTGGCGCGCCGGAGAGGCGTCTTCGACCTGCGCCTGCACCTTCGCGTAGGCCTTCTCGAAGATGCGCGGGACGCTCCCGAAGAGCGTGGGCCGGACCTCCTTCACCTCCGCCAGCACCTTCGGGATGCTGCTCGCGAAGCAGTTCTCGATGCCCGCGTCGATGCGCGCGTAGAAGCCGAGGATGCGCTCGGCCACGTGGGCCATCGGGAGGAAGGCGAAGGACACGTCCTCCTCGTCGAAGGGCAGCGAGGTGCGCTGATGCCGCAGCACGTTGAGGATGTTGCCGTGGCTGATCATCGCGCCCTTCGGCGGGCCGGTGGTCCCGCTCGTGTACACGATGATCGCCGTGTCCTCGGAGCGCCGGGACCCGCGCCGGGTCGTCAGCGCATCCCCGTCCGGCGGGGTCGCGAGCGCTTCCGCCATGGGCGTCACCCAGCCGTCCTCCCCGAGGTCCACGCCCTCGGCGTCCCAGAGGAGCACGCGGCGGACCTTGGGGATCGCGTCGCGCTTGCTTCGCAGCTTCGCGAGGTCCTCGGCGCCTTCGACGGCCACGAGCACGGCGTCCGAGTGGTCGATGATGTAGGCGAGCTGCTCGGCCGTGAGCGTGGGATAGGCGCCCAGCGTCACGCCCCCGGCGAGCTGCCCGGCGATGTCCGTGATGCACCACTCGGCGCGCGTGCTGCCGACGATGCAGAGCTTGTCGCCGGGCGCGAGGCCGGCACGCATCAGCCAGGTGGCGAGGGCCTCGGACTTCGCAGCGAAGCGCCTCCAGGTCGTCGGCTCCCAGCCGCCCGCGCGCTTCGTGCGGAAGGCGACGCGCTTCGGATCCCGCGCCACGCGCGCCAAGAAGAGACCGGCGACGGTCTCGCATTCGTCCGCGAGGTAGCGGACCGGGCGCTGCGGGACGAAGGGGCGGTCCAGGTAGAAGGCGGTCATGCATCCCCTCGCGCGGCGCGCGCGGCGGCGGCCTCGCAGGCGGTCCGGAGCTCGAGCGCGGTGGTGAAGCGCTGGCTGGGCTCCTTGGCGCATGCGCAGAGGCAGATGGCGTCGACGTAGGACGGCACGTCGCGACGGTACTCGCTCGGGGCGCGCACGGGCTCGGTCAGAATGGCGTCGAAGATGCGGTCGATCTCCCGGTAGCGCGTGATCATCGGCCGCCCGACGAGGCTCTCGTAGAGCGTCTGTCCGATGCCGTAGACGTCGGCCCGCGCATCGAGCTCGCGCCCGAGGAGCTGCTCCGGCGCCATGTAGGACGGCGTCCCGATGACCCGGCCGGGCTCGGTGATCGTCGTGTCGAGGCCGTCGAGGCGCTTGCTCATGCCGAAATCGATGATCTTCGCGTCCAGGGCGTCCGAGCGGAGCAGGAAGACGTTCCCCGGCTTGAGGTCCCGATGCAGCATGCCGAGCCCGTGGAGCGCGTGCGCCGCCCCGGCCACCTGCGCGGCCATGGTGCAGGCCTCCGCGGGCTCGAGGGGCCCGAGGGTCTGCACGCGGCGATGGAGCGAGGTCCCGTCGAGGAGCTCCATGACCAGGTAGGGGCGGCTCTCGCGGAAGAAGCCCGCGTCGAAGATGGTTACGACGCGGGGATGACCGACCTTCGCAGCGTTGCGGGCTTCCCGCAGGAAGCGCTCGCGCTTGGCGCCGCGGTCGACGCGCCGGGGCAGGACCTTCACGGCCACCGTGCGCTGCAGGTGCAGGTCGCGCGCACGGAAGACCACGCCCACGCCCCCACGGGCCACCTCCGCGTCGATGCGGTAGCGATCCCCGAGGCGCTCGCCGTACTCCGGGAGCTCGGTCGACTCTGGCTCCAAGGCGGGTCGAGGCTACCAGAGGCGCGCGGATGCGCGGACCGCGAACCCGCGCAGCAGGCCATCACACCGAAAGCAGGAGCTCCGCGGCGCCCCGATGGGTCGAGCCCGTCACCGTGACGAGGGCCCGTTCGAGCGTGCCCACGGCGTGGGCGGCCAGGATGCGGACCCCCGTCTCCGCGCGGGGATCGCGGGCGAGGCGCGCCGCCTGGAGCGCCACGAGCTGCGGGCTCGCACCGGCCAGCTCGATGCGCCCGTCGGTGAAGCGGAGCAGCGGCCCCTTGCGCCGCGGCGCCACGACGACCTCCCGGACGTCGGGCAGCGCCAGACCCGTGAGCATCGCGTGCAGATGCTCGGCGAGGGGGTCGAGGGCGTGGGCCGGGCGCGCGCGCTTCCGGGGCTTCGGTGCGGGCTCCGGAGGCGGCGGCGCCTCCTCGCGCTCGCGCCGGCGGCCATCCAGGCGCTCCTGCATGCGGCGCCACTTCTCCGGCGCACGCTCGGCGAGGGTCGGGCCGCGATGCTCGGCCACGGCCTCGGCGGGACGGAAGACGGCCACGCCCTTCGGCCGGCGGAGGCGATCCCCGAGGGCCTCGCGGAGCACGCCGGCGACGTGGCCCCCGTCGTCGACGTAGGCGGCCAGGCCCTCGTCCTGCGGGGCCCGTGGCGCCTCGACCTCGTCCGGTCGGAGGGCCAGCACCGCGTCGTCGCCCTTCAGAAGGTTCAGCGCGTCCGCCAGCGTCGTGGCCTCGACGAAGGTCGGGAGACGCTCCCGGCGCACCTTGCCCTGGAGCGTGAAGAAGCCGATGGACGCGGCCCGGAGCAGGTGCGCGAGGGCGAGGTCCTGGGCCTCCCCCGCGAGGGCGTTCTTCACGAGCTCCCGGGCGACCTGCGCGAGGAGCTTCCGGGTCTCCCCCCGGACGAGCTCCTGGAGCCGGTCCAGGGGATGCGACTCACCCGGCAGGTACGCCCAGAGCGTCCCCGCCACGGCGAGATGGCGGCGCCGCCCGCCGCCCCGAGGCTGATGGCTCGGCGTCATCGTGCGGAGGCTGCCCGCCCGCACCTGAACCCCCGGGGAGTGCACCGCGGGAGGCAGGAAGAGGTGGCCGACGGCGACCGAGCCGCCCTGGAGCCTCCGGCGGCTCGCCTTGGCGCGCACCGAGTCGCCGGCGAGGCAACCCTCCGGCGGTTCCATCGGCCCGTGCTCGTGGAGCAGGGCGTCGCTCCGGTCGCGGAGATGGCGGAGGAGCTCGTGGTAGCGCTCGTCCTTCTGCGGCGCGCCGTGCACGCGGTCGGGCGTGAGCTTCGGGTCGTCGATGAGGGCGAGCGTGGGCCAGGTGCCGGGGAGCTGGACCGACCCCAGCGGCACGCCCTCGCGGTGGAGGCTCACGCGCGCGTCCCGCGCGTCGCCCGGCCGCAGGAGCGCGAGCGTGCCCTTGGCGCCCTTCCAGGCGATGTCCTTCGCGGAGCCCAGCGTCGCGACGCGAAGCGAGAAGTCGGTGCGCTTCGCGCGCCGGAGGTTCTTCCGGAGCTGGTCGTCGAGGCGGAGCTCGGCCGCCGCATCCTTCAGCGTGGCGTGGGCAGCCAGTGCGTCCCGTTCGCTCGGCGTGAGGCGAAGGGCGAGGCGCTCGGGGTCGTAGGGGACGCGCGTCCGCTCGAGCACGCTGAGCTCCGTCGTCACCCAGACGTCGCCGTGGCGCGCCTGCTGCTCTGCGAGGTCCGCGAGGGACGCCCAGCCGTTGGCCGTCGTCTCGAAGATCGCGGCCTCCCTGGCGTCCTCGGGGGTCGCGAAGCCACCGAGGAGCGCCGCTCGGAGCGTGTTCCGCTCCCAGCCCTCGAGGTGCTCGCGGGCCAGCAGCGTCTTCCGCAGGAGCGCCCCGACCGCCGGCTCGAGCTGCTCCGCGAGCTGCGCTGCGAGGCGTCCCTGGAGCGTCGCGTCGGTCTGCTTCGCGGCCGCGTCGCCGAGGCGCGGCGACTCGACCGCGAGGGCGACGGGCAGCGGGAAGAGAAAGCGCTTCGTCGCCACGGCCTCGCCGTGCACGAAGGCCCGGAGCTGTCCCTGCCCGCCCGGCACCAGGCCGAGCTCGCCGGGCCCGAGGAGCGCCGTCTTGCGCCGCTTCGACGCGGGAAGGAGCTCGAGGAGCGGGCGCTTCCGCGTCTCGTCGACGTCGCTCAGCGTCGGCACGGGGACGAGGCCGCGCGCGATCATCCGCTCCCCCTGAAGGGCGCGGATCGCGCGGGTGTGGTTCGAGAGGCTCTTGCCCACCGCGAGCTGCCGCCAGACGGCCACGAGCTCGCTCCGCCGCTTCTCGTTCGGGGGGAGCCGGAGCACGGGCTGGTCGATGGCCCGGGTGGGCTCGTCGCCTTCGGGACCGAGCCAGGCGCCGGACCATTCGCCGACGCGGAGCCGGGCCTTGGTCGAGGCGGCGTCGAGGGAGGTCCGGCTGCCCTGGATCGCGCGCCAGATCGGCGCGGCGGCGAGGGCGTCGCGCACCCTGGGCTGGTGGCTGGCGATACGCGGGGCGCAGCGCGCGAGCAGCCCGAAGGTCGCGGGATCGTCCTGGAGCGCGTCAGGGCTCTGCTGGGCCAGATGCACCAGGAGGCGCCCGGCCCCGTTGCGCGCGAGCTGAAGGAGGCGGCGGCGCTCCTTCTTCGCGACGCCGCTGAGCGCTTCGTCGGCCAGGGAGAGCGGCCCGTCGACGATGCAGCGGAGCGGGAGCCCGCCCCGGTCGCGGATCACCTCGAGCTCGCGACCCTCCACGCGCACGACGACCTCGAGCGTCGGCGGACCGGGCCCGCGAGAGAGGCTCGTCCAGAGCTCCAGCTCCTTGGACCCCCAGCGAATGGAGCGCGCGTCCGCGTCCGGGAGGGACCGCGTGGGCTGGCGCCGAAGACGGGCGAGGCGTTCGTTCCGCTCTCGGTCTTCGTGCAGCTTCTCCGCGACGGCGCGCACGTCCTTGGCCCGGAGGCCGCCGAGGCGCGCCAGGGCCCGGGCGAGCTCCTCGTCCGCGAGCACCGGCGCGAAGTCCGGCGTCGGGAAGGCCGGCGCCGACGCCTCCGGGAGCCAGCGCATCACGTGGCTCTCTTCGCGGAGGGTCGCGAGGGAGACGCGCTCCCGGCGTCCGTGCACGCGCACCAGCGGCAGGGTCCGGAGGAGCTCGCGGCTCGGCTCGTCGAGGACCCGCGCGGCCCGGGGCGACGCGGCGGCGAGGGCGTCGCGCACCCTGGGCTGGTGGCT
>JBCDGX010000354.1:0-6378 GCA_038750805.1 Myxococcota bacterium | reverse complement strand
CCGCGGGTCAGCTCGCCCAGGCGCTCCGCGACATCGCGTCCTACCAGTCCGCCCTCGCCGATGGGGCCGAGCGCCTCGCGGAGGGCCGCCTCGGGGGGACGCCGCCGCCGCGCTCGGGCAACGACGCCCTCGCCCTCGCGCTCGCGAAGGTGGATCGCGTGGTGGCCACGCTCACCGACCGTTCGCAGGCCATGATCGTGGCCGCCGAAGGCGGGGACCTCGCCGAGCGGGCGGACACGGACGACCTCAACGGGGCCTTCCGCGAGGTCGTCGAGGGGCTGAACGCGCTCATGGTGTCCATCGAGGGCCCCATCGCCGAGCAGCAGCGCGCCATGACCGCGCTCGCCGAGCGCGACGTGAAGCAGCGGGTGAAGACCAGCTTCCTCGGTGCCTACGCGCGCCTCGCGGAGAGCACGAACGAGGCCCTCGCCAGCCTCGAGGAGGCGCTCGGCCAGGTCGCCGGCGCGGCGCTCCAGGTCAACGTCGCGAGCCAGGAGATCAGCACCGGCAGCCAGAGCCTCGCCCAGGCCGCCGCCGACCGGGCCGGAACCCTCGAGGGCGTCAGCCGCGGCCTCGGCGAAGTGGCGGAGCTCGCCCAGACCAACGCCGGCCAGGCCGCCGCGGCCCAGGGGCTCGCCTCCACGGCCAGCGCGTCCGCGGACGCCGGGAGCGCCTCCATGGAGAACCTCGCGCACGCGATGGGCGCCATCAAGGAGTCCGCCGACGAGACGGCGAAGATCGTCAAGACCATCGACGAGATCGCCTTCCAGACGAACCTCCTCGCGCTGAACGCGGCCGTCGAGGCGGCGCGCGCCGGCGAGGCGGGCAAGGGCTTCGCGGTCGTCGCCGACGAGGTCCGGAACCTCGCCATGCGCAGCGCCGAGGCCGCGCGCCTGACGGCGCAGAAGATCCAGGCGTCGGTGCAGCGCGTCGACGATGGCGTCCGCGCCCAGCAGGACGTCACCGGCAAGCTCGGCGAGATCCACCAGAACGTCCAGATGGTCCTCAGCATGATGGACGGCATCGCCACCTCGAGCGTGGAGTCGGCCGAGGGCATCACGAAGGTCACGGACGAGATCCAGAACATGTCCCGCTCCACGCAGCGGGACGCCGCGACCACCGAGGAGAGCGCCGCGGCGGCCGAGGAGCTCTCGGGTCAGAGCCGCTCGCTCACGAGCATGCTCGGCACCTTCCAGCTCGCGGAGGCCACCGCCGCGCCGATGCCCGCGGCGCCGACCTACGGGGCAGAGCCCGAGCGCCGTGAGCTCAACGTCGACCTCGGGGCGCGCGACGTCAGACTGACGCCGACGGCCAACGCGCCGGCTCCCGCCGAGGACGACTGGATGGCCTCGCCGCCGGACGCGAACGTCAGCGCGGCCGTGGCCGCCGCCGGCAACCCGGCTCCCGCTCCCGCGAGCGACGAGCTCCTGCCTATGGACGACGCGCCTTCGCCGGACGTGTCCCTGCTCGAGCAGTTCTGAATCATGCCGACGCGCGTTCTCATCATCGACGACTCCACGTCCACGCGGAAGGTCATCCGTCGCCAGCTCGAGGGGCCCGCGGGCCGCTCCATCGGCCTCCAGGTCGTGGGCGAAGCGTCGGATCCCTTCGAGGCCCGCGAGCAGATGTTCAAGCTCCGGCCGGACGTGCTGACGCTCGACGTCGAGATGCCGCGTATGAACGGCCTCGAGTTCCTCAAGCGCCTGATGAAGCACCACCCGCTCCCCGTGGTCGTGCTCTCGTCGGTCACGCCGGCCCAGAGCAAGCTCGCCGTGCTCGCCCTCGAGCTCGGCGCCTGCGAGGTGCTCTGCAAGGGGCCCGATACCTTCGCGGCCAACGGCCGCACCATCGTCGACGCCCTCGATCGGGCGCGGAACGCGCGCGTCGGCGTGCTGAAGCCCGCGGCGGCCCCCGCCTCCCGCGGTCCCCTCACGGCGAGCGGCCCGCTCCGGCGAGACCTGATCGTGATCGGCTCGTCCACCGGCGGCCCGCAGGCCCTCGACCAGGTCGTGGGCAAGCTCCCGGCGAGCTCACCGCCCGTGATCATCGTGCAGCACATGCCCGCGGAGTTCACCGGGCCCTTCGCCAAGCGCCTCGACGAGCGCTCCCCGCTCCGGGTCTTCGAGGCCCAGACGGGCATGCCGCTCCGGCAGGGGGAGTGCGCCATCGCCCCCGGCGGCTTCCACGTCGAGGTCGGCGGAGGCCATGGCAACTGGAAGCTGAAGCTCTCGAACGGACCGGTGGTGAACTACCACAAGCCAAGCGTCGACGTGCTCTTCCGCTCGGCGGTCCCCCACGCCTCGCGCACGGTGGCGGCGATCCTCACGGGCATGGGCGCCGACGGGGCGCAGGGCATGCTCGCGCTCCGGAAGGCCGGCGCCCACACCATCGGCCAGGACGAGGCGACGAGCCTGGTTTACGGGATGCCCCGCGTCGCCGCCGAGGTCGGGGCCGTCGCCGAGGTGCGCTCGCTGCAGACGCTCGCCCAGTCCATCGTGCACGCCTGCTTCGCGACGCGTCGGGCCGGCCACCTCACGGGGAGCTGATGCTCGCGACGAACGACAAGGACTGGACGATCGACGACGCGACCTTCGAGCGCGTCGTCGCCCTGACCTACGACGCGACGGGCATCCTGCTGGGTCCCCAGAAGCGGCGCATGGTGAGCGGTCGTCTTCGCCGCCGGGTCCTCGACGCCGGGCTCCCGAGCTACGGGGCCTACCTCGACCGGGTGAAGGGCGACGCCGAAGAGCGCAGCCGCATGCTCGACTCGCTCACCACGAACGAGACCTATTTCTTCCGCGAGCCCGCGCATTTCGAGCTCCTCGAGGGCTTCTTCAGCGAGGCGCGGGCGCCCTGGACCATCTGGAGCGCCGCGTCCTCCACGGGCGAGGAGCCCTACAGCGTCGCCATCAGCGCGCGCGCACACATGCCTCGGGCCCACGCGAACAAGACGCGGCTGCTGGCGACGGACGTCTCGCCCTCGGTGCTGGCCCACGCGAAGCGCGGTCAGTACGAGGGGCGTCCGCTCTCGAAAGTGCCGCAGAACTGGCTGGCTACCCACTTCGAGGATCGCGGAAACGGCCGTTATCAGGTGTCCGAGGGGGTCCGGCGAATGGTCACGTTCGCGCGGCTGAACCTCATGGGACCCTGGGGTATGCGAGGTCCCTTCGACCTCGTTCTCCTCCGCAACGTGATGATCTACTTCGATGAACCCACCCGGCGATGGCTCGTCGAGCGCATCGCGGAGCTGCTCCGTCCCGGCGGGTATCTCTTCATCGGTCACTCCGAGACGCTCGGCGAAGCGACGCCGACGCTCGAACGGGTTCAGCCGGCCGTATATCGGCGCAATGATGCGCCGCCCAGCGTAGGTGAGAGGCCCCGATGAGTCACGCTTCTGCGGCCCACTCGTCCCGTTCGGGCGCGAGGAAGATCAACGTCGGCATCTCGGAGCTCCAGGTCTCCCGGGATACGAACGCGCTCATCATGACGCACGCCCTCGGGAGCTGCGTCGGCGTGGCCATCTACGACCCCGTCGCGCACGTCGGCGGGCTCCTCCACGCGCAGCTCCCGGACAGCCGGGTGGACGCCGACAAGGCGGCGCGCCAGCCCGCGATGTTCGTGAACACGGGGCTCCCGAAGCTCTTCAAGGACGCCTACGCGCAAGGCGCGCAGAAAGAGCGGCTCGTCGTCAAGATCGCCGGCGGCGCGTCGTTTGCGTCTGGCGGGAGGGACGTCAACCGCATCGGCGCTCGCAACGTCGCGGCGGTACGCCAGATGCTGCTTCGGAACCGCGTGCTCATCGCGGCCGCCGCAGTCGGAGGAAACGTGCCGCGCACGTTGGCGCTCCACATCGGGTCGGGGGAGCTCCTTCTCATCGATGATAATGGCGAACGGAAGCTCTGAGAGGTAGCCATGTCTCTGGACGTACTCGTGGTCGACGATAGCCCGGTGATGCGCCGCATGGTGAAGCGCAATCTCGATTTGACCGGGTTCGAGCTCGGCAAAGTTCGTGAAGCGAAGAACGGGCGCGATGCGCTCGACAAGCTGTCGGAAGGCGTGGTCGACCTCGCCCTCGTCGACGTGAACATGCCGGTCATGAACGGCATCGAGCTCATCAAGGCGATGAAGAACGATGCGCGTCTCCAGGCCGTGCCCGTCGTCGTCGTCAGCTCGGAAGCCAGCAATCAACGGACCGCGGAGTTCGCCGACATGGGCGTCGGCTACGTCCGCAAGCCCTTTACGCCAGAGGAGCTCGTCGAGGCCATCATCGGCGCCCTCTCGGGAGGAGATCATGGAGCTACGGGATCAGCTTTGGCGGGCAGTGGCCCGGACTTTTGAGTGCTTCTGCTTCCTCGTCCCGCATGAGGACGAGCAGCCGGAAGGCGCTCCGAGCTACGCCGCTGCGGCGTGGCTTCCCTTTGCGCGCGTCGACGGCGCGGAGGTGCTCGGCAAGGAAGGCAGCCTGACGCTGCGCGCGGAGCGCGAGCTCCTCGACCGCGCCCTCGAGGGCATGCTCGAGGACCCCAGCAGCTCGAGCCTCCAGGAGGGGCTCGGTGAGCTGGCGAACGTGGTGTGCGGTCAGGTCCTCGGCGAGGTCGCCCCGGACGCCGTGTTCGACCTCGGCTCGCCGGATCGCCTCGAGGGGGAGGCGCCGCCCTTTCCGCTCGACGCTGCGTCGGTGCGCGCGGAGCTCGTCTTCGACGACGGCGTCATCGAGGTCGGCCTCCACCTGCCCAGCTGAGCCCCGCGGGGCGTTGCGCGGCTGACGGGAAGGTCTTATCGCTCGGTCGATGACCGAGACGAAGGCCCCGCCGCGGGACGAGGACGAGCTCAAGCAGGCCATCAACGCCGTGCTTCGCCGGGTGCGCCACGAGCGCGCCGAGTGGGACACGGGGCTCGCCGAGCTCCACGCGATGCTCAACGGCCCGCTCGCAGGGCCCGCGCGGCACCTCCTCGAGGCCGCCGCGCGCCGCGAGCGCCTCGAGTTCCAGTGGAAGCTCGAGGAGCTCCTCGACGCCACGGCCGCCCCCAGCGAGCGCGCCGCGAAGGAGGCCGCGCAGAAGAAGGCCGACGCCGCCGAACAGAAGGCCGTCGAGGATGCCGAGGCCGAGCTCCAGAAGGCCAAGGAGGCCCGCGAGGCCCAGGCGGCCACGCCGCTCCGGCCCGAGGATCTCGTGCCGATCTACGAGGACCCGCGCGGGATCGTGATCCATCGGCACATCGCCGACGGGCGCTGGGTGCTCACGCAGATCAACCCGATGACGGGCCAGCCGCAGAGCGTCGAGCTCAGCGAGGCCCAGAAGACCCAGGTCCGCGCCGAGCTCGCCGGAAGCCCCTACTGGCTCGAGGGTGCCGGGGCCGCGCCGGCGGAGCCCGCTCCGACGGACGACTGACCCCGGGCGCCGGTTCATCCGGTCTCGCCCTCCGCCGGCAGGCTCAGCTTGCGGCGGACGGGGCCCGTGCCCCAGGTTGTCTGCATGCTCCGCACCTCGGAGGTCGCGCTGGCGCTCGCGCTCGTGTGCGGCGGCGCCGCCGCGGCGGCGGTTCTGGTGGCGAGCTACCGCGAGACCATCGTGGTTCGGCGGCTCGTCGGGCAGCTCCGCGACCCGAAGCAGCGCGAGAAGACGCTCGCCCTCCTGCGCCGGCGCGTCGAGCGGGCGCTTCGCACCGCGGACCCCTTCCGGGTCGAGGACGCGGTGCGCTTCGCCGTCGAGCCGCTCGTGGCCGTCGGCCTCTGGGACGAGGTCGGCTGGTTCGCGGCGCAGGTGCGGAGCTGGTCGCCGCGACCGACCTTCGCCCGCTGGCTCGCCGGGGTGGAGGCGCTCGCCGAGCTCCATCGGGGGGACGTGCGGGCCGCGGAGGCCGCCCTCGAGCGCGTCGAGGTGCGCGGGCCCTGGCTCGTCGCCGTGGACGCCTACCGCCTCGCCCTCGGCGGGGACGGAGAGGGGGCGCTCGAGCGCCTCGGGACGGCCCCCGAGCGCGTCGGCCTCGCCGTGCGGCACCAGCGGCGCCTCGCGAAGGTGCATGCCCTCGCCGCGGCCGGCCGCCGGGACGAGACCCGGGCGCTCCTCGAGACCATGCGGCGGGAGGATCCGGCCACGCTGAACCCCGTGCTCCACCCGGAAGGCCCGGCCTCAAGCCTCGCGGCGGCGGTCCTCGCCGGCGGGCCGGGGCCCTTCCGCGCGCCCGGCTGAGACGCGCGCCCGGCTAGCGGACGACCATCGCCGGCTGCTGCACCACGGCGCTCGGCGTGCGGAGGGCCGGGGAGAGCCGGAGCTGCGCGTTCGGGTCGCGCGGCTGAAGCGTGACGGCGGGCGCGACCCCGCGCTGCTCGAGCACGCGCGGCATCTCCGGCGGGTGCGCGAGGCGGAGGCGGTG
>JBCDGX010000353.1:0-6380 GCA_038750805.1 Myxococcota bacterium | reverse complement strand
GCTCGAAGGGCCGCCCACCCCCGGTCCCGGCCGGCGCCCGGGGTGGCACGCTGCCCAAGCCGCCCCGCAAGAGCCGCAGCGCCCTCGACGAGGCGCGCATGCGGAAGATCTACGAGTCCTACGTCGCCGCTCGGCGCCGCAACAACGAGCCCGTCGAGAACCTCAAGTTCGAGACGATGCAGCGGCGACTGCAGCGCATGGTCCCGAAGCTCCAGGAGAAGCACGGGACCCGCACGATCGACTTCAAGGTCGTCCTCAAGGACGGGAAGGTCGGGCTGAAGCCCGTCGCGTCGGAGTGAAGGGCGGGCCGGCCGACGCGCGCGGCTCGAAGCCGCCCTCGAAGCGCAAACGGCAGCGCTCCGGCGCGCCGGACGCCGACGTGCCGAGCCTTCGCATCGGCGAGCGCCGCACGCTCGTGCGCCGGCTCAGCCTCGCGGGCGTGGTGGTGCTCGGGGCCTTCGCCGCGTGGCTCGCCTACGAGGGGCGCTGGATGGGCGTCTTCGTCGAGCTCTTCTCCGTGGCTGCGCTGCTCGGGGCGCACGGGGCGGCGAAGCGCGCGGAGGACGTCGAGGGCCCGGCCCGCGTGCTCGTCGTGACGGTGGCGCTGAACACGCTCGTGTTCACCGGGCTGCAGGGCGGGCTCGAGGCCCTCACGCCCATGTGGGGCGGCACCATCGTCATCGTGGGCTCGCTCCTCGTGAGCCTCCGCTTCGCGCAGCGCCTCGGCCTGGCCTACGCGCTCGGGCTCGTCGGCTTCGTGGTGCTCCACCACGTGGGCATCGAGCCGCCGCGCTGGGGCCTCGACGCGGAGCTCTGGTATCTCGACCGGGGCCTCGAGCTGGTCGGCATGATCGCGGTGATGGTGCTCGTGAGCGGCGCGCTCCACGCCGCCTTCGCCCGGGCCATCGCCCGCGAGCGCGAGGACCAGAGCAAGCTCGCCGAGGCCGGCCGGCGCCTCGCGGAGGCCGCTCGGGAGCTCGAGGAGGCCCGGCGCTCCACCAGCCCGGAGATGGCCTCCCTTTCGCACGACGTGCGCAACCTGCTCGGCGCCGCGCGCCTCGAGCTCCAGATGCTGCAGGAGGTCGTGCCGGAGCCCATGGAGGAGCTTTCCGGCGCCCTCGAAGCCGTGGAGAGCGCGCGGGACCTCACCGTCGCGATGATGGAAGGGCCCGTGCCGCCGGGGGACGAGAGCGCGGACCTCGGGGCCGTGCTCGACGCCGTGACCCGGGTGACGCGCTCGTCGACGGCGCAGCGCGCCCGGGTCGAGGTGCGCGCCGAGCACGGCCTTCAGGTCGCCGGCGCCCGGCGGGACCTCGAGCGGGTGCTCTTCAACCTGGTGCTCAACGCGGCCGAGGCGCAGCCCGAAGGGCGGCCCGTGATCCGTATCGACGCCGCCGAGGACCCGCACCATCCGGACCGGGTCCTCGTCGAGGTGAGCGACGACGGGCCGGGCATCTCGCCGGTGCTGGAGGCGCGGCTCTTCGAGCGCGGCGCGTCGACGAAGGGCCAGGGGCGCGGCCTCGGCCTCTTCGGCGCGCGGGAGGTGCTGGCGCGCATGGGCGGCTCGATCCGCTTCGTCCGCACCCCGGGTCCCGGCGCGTGCTTCCAGCTGCGCTTGATCCGCGAGAGCTCGCGGAGCGGAGAGCACCCGCTCCCCCTCGAGCTCGACGAAGCGCTCCACCGCTGAGCGGCGGGCGCTTCACTCGCCGGTGCGAACCGCCACGGCGCGGGCGTGGGCCTCGAGCCCCTCGAGGCGCGCGAGCCCTTGCAGCAGCGCGGACTGGCGGCGAAGCGCCTCCGGCGCGTAGCGGATGAGCGACGTGCGCACGACGAAATCGTAGACGCCGAGCGGCGACGCGAAGCGCACCGCGCCGCCGGTCGGGAGCACGTGGCTCGGCCCCGCGGCGTAGTCCCCGGCGGCCTCCGGCGTGTGGTAGCCGAGGAAGGCCGCGCCGGCGGCGCTGATGCCCTCGAGCATGGCCTCCGCATCGTCGACGGCGAGCGCGAGGTGCTCCGCGGCGAGCACGTCGGCGATGCGCGCGGCGTCGGCGCGATCCCGGGCCACGAAGCAATGCCCGTTGGCGCGCACGCTCGCCTCGGCGATGGCGCGCCGGGGGAGGGTCTCGAGCTGCTGCGCGAGCTCGACGGCGATGGCGTCGGCCTTGGCCCGGCTCAGCGTCACGAGGAGCGGGTAGGCGTCCTCGTCGTGCTCGGCCTGGCTGAGCAGATCCGCGGCGACCACGGCCGGGTCCGCCCCCTCGTCCGCGACGACCAGGATCTCGCTCGGCCCGGCGATGGAGTCGATGTCGACCAGGCCGAACACGAGGCGCTTGGCGCAGGCGACGTAGATGTTCCCGGGCCCGACGATCTTCTCGACGCGGGTGAGGCTCGCCGTTCCGTAGGCCGCGGCGGCGACGGCCTGGGCCCCGCCGGCATCGACGACCTCGGTCACCCCCGCCACGGCCGCCGCCGCCAGGATCTCGGGCGTAGGCCGCGGCGTCAGGAGCACGATGCGCTTCACGCCGGCCACGGCCGCCGGGACCGCCGTCATGAGCACGGAGCTCGGGTAGCGCGCCTTGCCGCCGGGGGCGTAGACCGCCGCCGCGCGCACCGGCAGCACGCGCTGGCCGAGGACGACGCCCTCCTCTTCGTAGCGGAAGCCGGGCTCGCGCTGGTGGAGGTGGTAGCGGCGGATCCGCTCCGCGGCCTCGGCGAGCGCCGCCTTCACCTCCGGCGCGACGGTCTCGGCCTCGGCCCGCCAGGCCTCTTCCCGGAGCACCACGTGCTCCTGCCGCCGCTGCTCGAAGCGCTCGGTCAGGTCGCGGACGGCGTCGTCGCCGCGCTCCCGGACCTCGGCGAGGATGGCGCGCACGGCCGGCTCGACGCGCTCGAGGTCCGCGTCGCCCCGGCGTCCCAGCGTCGTCAGCGCCGCCTCGAAGTCCCCCTCGTGGATCCTGAGCATGGCGGAGGGATAGCGTCAGGGCCGGAGCGATGCGAGCTCGCGGGCCAGGTTCGCCCGGGCGGCGTCCTCGAGGTCACGCCGAAACGCGGGGTCCGGGAAGATCGCCGGGCTGGCGAGCATGCGCTCGAGGAAGTGCCCGCGCCCTCGCCGGTAGGCGTCCTCCGGCACGTGGCCGTACTCGGCGCGGATGGCCGCGGCGTAGGCGTCGTAGCGGGTGGGTGCGCTCCCGAGAATGGCGAGGTCGATGGACACGAGGATGGCGCCGAGGCGGTCGCCCTCGCGCACCTCGTGGCCGGTGGTCAGCCGGATCAGCCGGCCCACCTCGGCGACGTCGGCGGCGGGGACGCCGAGGCTCTCGAGCTCGGCTTCGGCGAGGTCCGCGCTCTTGGCCTCGTTGTCGCTCCGGCGCGGGTCGTAGACGGCGTCATGAAACCAGAGCGCCCAGGCGAGGAGGCGCCGCTCGCGCGCCGCGAGCCCGGGTACGTCGGCGAGGCGCCGGAGGCAATCCTCCACGTGCGCCAGCCCGTGGTAACGGCGCCCCTCCGCGCCATAGGCCGCGCGCAGGCGGCGAAGCACCGGCTCGGGCAGACCGTCCCCCATTGGTGAGGATTCTCAGGTCGCGCGGAGCCGACGGCAAGGGCTCTCGGGCAGAGGCGACGGGACCCCCTCGCACGCGGTAGGAAGCGCCATGCTCCGCTACGCCTACGTCCATGGCTTCGCCTCGAGCCAGCACAGCTTCAAGGGGCAGGAGCTGCGGAGGCGGCTGCACGACCGCATCGAGGTGGAGACGCCGGACCTGAACGTGCCGAGCTTCGCGAAGCTGAGCCCGCTCGCCATGCTCGAGGCGCTCGACGCGCTCGACGGGGAGCGTGCATCCGCCGGCTGGGGGCTCGTCGGCTCGAGCCTCGGCGGGTGGCTCTCGGCGCGCTGGGCGCAGCTCCGGCCCGAGCGCGTTCGGGGGCTCCTGCTTCTCTGTCCGGGCTTCGACCTCCCAAAGCGCTGGCCGGCCCTCCTCGGCGGGGAGGCCATGGCGTCCTGGCGGCGGAAGGGCGTGCGGCCGGTGCCGGATCACACCGGGGCGCTTCAGCCGCTCCACTACGACTTCTATCGCGAGTCCCTGCGGAGCGAGCCCTGGCCCGCGATCCCCGCGCACATCCCGACGATCATCGTGCACGGGAGGCAGGACGAGGTGGTCCCCATCGCGAGCTCGCGCCGCTACGTGACGCTCCACCCCCACGTGCGCCTCGTGGAGGTCGAGGACGACCACTCGCTGACGCGCAGCGTCGACGTGCTCGAAGACCTGCTCCGCCGCGAGTGGGATCTGGGCGCACGCCGGGAGGCGCCATGAGGGTCGTGCTCGCCGGGGGGACCGGGACCATCGGCCGCGCGGTGGCCCGCGAGCTCGTGAGCCAGGGCCACGAGGTGGTCGCCCTGGTGCGCGGCGAGCCGCGGGGGGAGGTCGCCCGGGACCTCGAGGGGTGCGCCCTTCGCCGCGCCGAGCTGACGGACCGGGAGAGCACGCAGGCCGCGCTCGCCGGGGATCGCGCGGACGCCCTCGTGTCCTGCATCGCGTCCCGAAACGGCGTGCCCGCGGACGCCTGGGCCGTGGATCACGGCGCCAACCAGAACCTCCTCGGGGCCGCGGAAGGCCTCGGCGCCGAGCGCTTCGTGTTGCTCTCGGCCATCTGCGTCCAGAAGCCGGAGCTCGCCTTCCAGCACGCGAAGCTCGCCTTCGAGGCGGAGCTCGGCCAGCACGGCATCGGCTACGCCATCGTGCGCCCGACGGCGTTCTTCAAGTCACTCTCGGGACAGATCGAGCGCGTGCGGCAGGGGAAGGCCTTCCTCGTGTTCGGCGAGGGCACGGAGATCGCGTGCAAGCCCATCAGCGACGGGGACCTCGCGCGCTATGTCGTGCAGCAGCTCCCGCGCCCTGAGAGCGCCGTGCTGCCCATCGGGGGCCCGGGTCCGGCGCTCACGCCGCGCGACCAGGGCGCTCTCCTCTTCGAGCTCACGGGCCGCGAGCCGCGCTACAAGCGCGTGCCCCTCGGCATCTTCGACGCGGCCATCGGCGTGCTCTCGCCTTTGGGCCGGCTGGTCCCGAGCCTCCGCGCGAAGGCCGAGCTCGCGCGCATCGGCCGCTACTACGCCACCGAGTCCATGCTCGTCTGGGACGCGGAGAACGAGCGCTTCGACGCCGACGCGACGCCCGAGACCGGCTCGGACACGCTCCGGGACCACTACGCCCGCGTGCTCCGGGACGACCTCCCGGACGAGCGCGGCGCGCACGCGCTTTTTAAGTAAGCGCCATGCCTCCGGTCCGAGAGTGCTCAGCGACTGATGAGCACGCGCTCGAGGGTGACCCGGTCGATGGCGACGATGCCCGTGGGCTGACGGGTCACCACCAGGGCGACCTCGCCGCCGGGAAGGAGCGCGACGTCGAAGGGCGCGGTGGCCGCGGGGCCGCGGCCGTTGGTCTCGCTGGCCACCACGCGGCGCCGCCGGGTCTCGCGGTCGACGGCGACCACGCCGCGGTTGGCGGCGAGCCAGATCTCGGTATCGTCCGCGTCGAGGCCGAGGAAGCTCCCGAGGCTCGGCCCGCCGCCGTCGCTCACGTCCTCGCGGTCGCCGTCTTCCGGCGCCACCGTGAGCGCGGACTGGGAGTCGCCCACGACGACCTCGCTGCCCGTCCAGGCGAGGCCTCCCGGGAGGAAGCCGAAGGGCAAGGGGCCCTCGCCCCGGCTCACGGTGCTGACGTCCTCGAGGCGGCTCGCCTCCAGGTCCCAGACCTGCACGTAGGCCGGGCGATTCGCGATGAAGAGTCGGCGCCCGTCGGGGTCGACGTCGATGCCCACGTGCGTGAAGGCCGTCACTACGGGCGGCGGGATCCCGATACTCCGAATGGGCGCGCCGGGCAGGTCGGGCTCCACCACCGCGACCTGGCCCCCGAGGTCGCGAACGTAGAGGCCGCCCCCCAAGGCGTCGTAGGCGAGGCCCACGGGATCGCCGAGCTCGTCGGCGCGGCTGATCTCCCGCCGGTCCCCTCCCCCCAAATCGACCTCGAAGACCGCGTCCAGCGCATCGTCGGCGACGAAGAGGCGACCGCCGCCGAGGGCCAGCGCCGTCGGCTGCTCGAGCGTGGGGCCGGCGCCGAAGCCGGCGAGGAAGACGGACGCGGCGTCGCCACCGCTGCGCGGGAGCCGCCAGATGGCCTCGGTGGTGTTGCCCACGAAGACGACCTCCTCGCCGACGGCGTCGTAGGCCACGACGCGCACGAACCCCGGCGACGATCCGAAGGGAAGCAGGCGCCGGTCGCCGGTCGTGAGGTCCACGAGCAGCGCGCCGGCGGCCCCGGCAGCGGCGACGATGAGCTCGTTGCCCCGGGCGTACACGGCGAAGTCGAAGGGGAAACCGAGCGCGG
>JBCDGX010000352.1:0-6416 GCA_038750805.1 Myxococcota bacterium | reverse complement strand
AGCACGCGGAGCAGCTTGGCCTGCCCGTCGAGGGAGAGGGTGCCGAGCTCGTCGAGGAAGAGCGTGCCCCCGTCGGCCGCCTCGAAGCGCCCGACCCGGGACTTCGCGCCGGTGAATGCGCCGGCCTCGGCCCCGAAGAGCTCGGCCACGAGGAGCTCGTCGGGGAGCGCGCCCACGTTCACCTTGATGAAGGGCCGGTCGGCCCGCGCCGAGCGCGCCTGCACGAGCTCGGCGATCTTCTCCTTGCCGGCGCCGTTCGGCCCGGTGATCAGCGCGGGCACGTCGGCCCGCGCGATCTTCGTCGCGAGGCGCACGAGCGCGCGCATGGCCGGGCTCTGGGCGACGAGGTCCGCGGTCTCGTCGGTCTCCTCGCCGTCCCCGGCGAGCTCCCGGGCCCGGAGCAGGGTCTGCACGCGGCGGAGCAGGCGCTGGTCGTCCCAGGGCTTGGCGACGTAATCGGCGGCGCCCTCGCGCACCAGCTCGACGGCCATCTCGAGGCTCGTCCAGGCGGTCATGAGGAGGACCGGGAGCCCCGGGTCGATCTCGCGGAGCGCCCGGAAGAGCGCCGCGCCTTCCTCCCCGGAGGTCGTCGCCTTCGAGAAGTTCATGTCCTGGACGACGACCCCGACGCCCCCGGCCTGCACGGCCGCGACGGCCGCCTCGGGCGTCCCGGCGCACGTCACGTCGAGCCCGCGGAGCGAGAAGAGGAGCTCGAGCGCCTTCCGCACGTGCTCCTGGTCATCGACGACGAGGACGCGCACGGCCTACGCATACCCGGGGGGCGTGACGCGGGCCAGGGGTCAGGGTGGCCCGCGACGAATCGTCGCAGGCCTAGTTGCAGACCTCGCCAAATTCAGACTGACCCAGCAGGTTGGTGCAATAGCAGCTCTCGCCGATGGGTAGCTGTGTAGGGATCAGGCCGGCTCCAAACGCACTCAGCGCGCACGTCATCCCCTGAGTGCAGCAATACCGCCCGACGGTCGGAGCCGGCCGATGGCTACGCTGCGGAACCACGGTGGCAGGTTGCGGGGCCACGTACGGAGCTGGACCAGCCGTCGGCTCCCTCGCATCGCAGCCCTTCGCAAGGCCGACGACGGTCGCGACGATGCCGAGGACCTGACTGACGACACCCAGAACGTCCCTGAGAGACCCCGTGCCTGTCCGCGGCGGCGAGGCTCGGCGCCCCGGGGAGCGCTGCGCGTCCGTAGGCTCGGAGAGTTGGCGCAGAAAGAAGAAGACCACGAAGCCCTTGAGAGCGAAGCTCCCAACGCTCGCGAGCACTACGCCAAGCACAATTAGAGTTAGAGCGTCCCCCACAGCCCACCCCGCGATCCGTCCCTCGCGGGCTTCATGCGCCACGCGTCGACGGGGTCACCAGGCCACGGCGAGCCGTGTCACTCAATGACTGGAGCTTTCAGCTCATCACGCCGAATCATCGCAGGCCTCACGCGAGGAGCGCGTCGATGACGGACCCGCCCGCGCACGGCCAGATGGCGTGGGCGTCGCGGTTGGTGCCGACGTAGCTCCCGAGGCCCATGCCCTCGGCGACGGTCTCGAGGACCTGGAGGTTCGTGCCGCCGCTCGAGGCCTGGCCGACGCGGAAGCCGGGCATGCGCGTCGCGATCAGGTTCGGGCCCGCGGCGCCGCTGTGGTCCTGGCCGTCGCCCATGTCCGTGACCTGCACGACGACCGTGTTGTCGATCATCTTCGTGCCCGGCACGGCCGGATCGTCCTCTTCCATGAGGCGCCGGATCAGGTAGGCGACGCAACGGCTCAGGTAGTTGGTCATCTCCGCGTTGTCCTCGGCCGGCGCCGAGTGGCAGGAGCCGTGATGGTCGCCCCGGTAGTCCGTGTCGTGCGCGTACCAGACCGCCTGATGCCAGCCGAGCTGGAGCGTCAGCACGTTCGTGATGCCGCACTTCATCGCCGCGACGGCCACGTCCGACTGAAGCTCCGCGGTATGCAGGAAGGGCACGTCCGTGCTGCCGTTCGTCGCGTAGCCGCCCGCGTTCCACGCCGGCTCCGAGCAGCCCTCGGCGGGCGTCCCCATGGTGGACGCGATCAGCCGGTCCTCGAGCTCCGAAAGCGCCGCCCCGTGCTCGTCGAGCAGCCGCTGCTCGAAGCCGCCGAGGCGTCCGCCGAGCTCCGCGAGCGCAGCCCGGTTCACGTCCATCACCCGCCGCCGCTGCGCGAGGAAGTCCGACGCCTCGCCCACCGGCGGCGCGCCCCCGAAGAGCTGCGAGTAGGCCTCCGCCGGGTTGTCTTGCGCGGGCACCGCCGAGCCCGCCCGGCGCGAGACCGCGTCCGACGAGGAGTTCGTCTGTACGCCGAGTACGTAGGAGGTAAAGGGCGTCGACCCGCCGAGCACCGTCGCGATCTGCTGGTCGAAGGTGTCCGAGGTCCAGTCGCTGTTCCAGCGGAGCTCGCCCAGGCACTTGCGCGCGTTGCCATGACCGCTTGCCACCACCTCGACCTCGCGGAAGGCGCAGACCGACTGGAGCCCCTCGTAGGCCATGGTCGCCGCCCGGAGCCGCGACCCGTCCGGCAGCCAGAGGCCCCGCGGGGCGCCGTCCGGCGTGTAGACGAAGACGGCGCGCTTCACGGCGCCCCCCTGCGCGCGGGCCTGGCGCGTGGCCATCAGCCCACCGACCAGCGGCGCGGCGCGCACCATTGCGGCGCTGGCCCCGGCGGAGCCGAGGAGCTTCAGGAAGCGGCGGCGGCTCTTCTGCGTGTGCTCGTGGAACTTCGTCATCGTCATCTCAGCGGCGGAAGAGGAGGAGGGAGTCGGTGGCGAGCTCGACGAACATCGCCCGGGGGCTCTCGCCGCTCGCGCGGAACGCCTCGAGGCTGCGTTCGGCGGCGCAGGCGTAGCTGGTGCGGTCCTCGGGGGTGAGGGACTCGGCGAAGGCCGAGTCGAGGTCCCGGTCGACGTAGGTCGCGCCCGTGAGGAAGCGAAAGCTCCGGCGCGCGAGGCAGGCGTCGATGGCGTCCGTGTCGGCGATCTGGTTCGAGAAGTCCTTCGCGCCCGCGTAGGCGATGGACTCCGCGTCACTCGTCGAGGCGACGCCGTGGAGCGTGCCCTCGAGGGAGACCTCCGTGCTCATCCCGTGCACGGTCTCCGTGACCCGGCCCGGGCCCGCCGCGGGGCGGAGACGTCCGACGTTGTCGAAGTCCTCCATGCCGAACATCGGGTTGATGATCCGCTCGTGGCAGCCGGCGCAGGCCGTGATGCCGTCGGTGTAGAGGAAGTAGAACTCGCGGCTGCTGAGCACGCCGGCCTCGGCCTCGCGCTCCGTGACCCGCTGCTGGGCCGCGGCGCGCTGCGCGTCGATGTCGTCGCCGGCCAGCGGGGAGTTCGGCGGGTCGATGTAGTGGCAGAGCGCCGTCTCCCGGGCACGCACGGCGCGGAGGATGGGCGCCGTCCGGTCCACGTGCGCGTTCAGGGTCATGAAGGCGCCGCTCGCGAGCGGGCCCCCCCGGCCCTCGACCTCGACCTCGCGGAAGCTCTCGTCGAAGGCGCCCTCGATGCCGTAGAACTCGGCGAGCGTCCGGTCGAGGAAGGTCGTGCTCCCGCCAAAGAACTCCGACCAGGGCGCCGTGTCGTCATAGAAGACGTGGAGGAAGTGCTGGCGGACCTCCTCCAGCATCGACGCCTTCACCGCGTCCGTGAGCTCGGGGACGTCCGGCCGCGCCACGTCCGGCAGGTCCTCCAGCCGGAACCAGGCGGTCACGAAGTCGCCCATGCGCTCGCGGCCGCGCGGCGTCTCGAGGAGGCGCTCGACCTGCGCGCGGATCTGCTCGCGGGTCGAGAGGGCGCCGCGCCGGGCCGCCTCGAGGAGCGTCGCGTCGGGCGTCGAGCCCGTGAGGCGGAAGGCGAGCGTCGAGGCGAGCTCGTAGGGCGTGAGCACCCAGGCGCCCTCGGGCGCGCCATCGAGGACCGAGGTCCCGCCCGTCGGGTCCGGCTCGGGCTCGGGCTCCGGCTCGGGCTCTGGGGCGGGAGCGGTTCCGCCGCCGGTGTAGAGGCGCACGACGCGGAAGTAGAGGTTCGCGTCCTGGCCGGGGCCGTAGGGCGCCACGCCCGAGTCGTTCGCGAAGACGAGCTCGAGCTGCGGCCGGCCGCTCAGGCCTGAGAGGGCGAAGCGGTAGAGGCGCGCCTCGGCGGAGTCGACGCGCTGCGTCCCGAAGTCCATGCCGTGCGCGCGCACCGTCAGCTCGGGCCAGTGGTCCCCGTGGTTCGAGCCCCGGGCCTCGACCTCGAGCACGGCGGGCTCGGGCATGTCCACGTCGAAGGCGACACGCACGGTCCCGTTCTCCACGAGCGCCCACTCGGCGCCCTCCCGGCGCCCCTGGCTGCCCGGGAGGAACTGGTCCGGGCCCGCGATGCCCACGGCCGTGCCCGCCGGCACGTCCCCGCCGCCGCTTCCGCCTCCGCTGCTCCCGCTTCCGCCGCCGGGCGTCGCCGCGCCGGGCACGTACATGCCGGCGCCCCGGGCCTCGGCGAGCTCGACGCCGGCCTCGAGGCGGTAGAGGAAATAGGGCGAGGTCAGCGCCGCCTCGAGCGCGAGGCCGAGGTCCCCCGTGTCGGTGATCAGCGCGCGGTAGGCGTCGCCCTGCTCCGCGGAGACCGGCCCCCGGAAAAGCGCGTAGAGGAACTCGTTCACGAAGCGGTTCGCGCAGCCCGCGGAGCCATCGCAGGCGAAGGGGCGGCCGTTGGCCACGGCCCAGCCCGCCATGTCCGTCGCGTTCCGCACGTAGGTGTCGAGGAGCGTGCTCGAGACGGGCTTGGCGACCATGTCGACGAAGCCGCCGCGGCGCCCGTCGTGGTTCGCTACGCGCGCCCCGACGTCCGTCGGCACCCCGAGGAGGTCTTCGAGAGAACGCTGGTACTCGCGGCTCGAGAGCAGCTTCACCTCGCGATGGCCGATGGGCGGCGCCTCGTCGCCCGTGCAGATGACCGGCGGCGGCGGCTGGATGCCCCGCAGATAGCTGCCGAGCGTATCGGCGCAGTCCCCGACGCAGCGCTCGGCGTTGCCAAAGGGCATGGTCTCCGCGATGTAGGCCTCGAGCTCGTCGCCATGCAGCTCGAGAGCCGCCACGGCGTCGAGGCGGAAATCGCCGTTGTCGTCGCCGCTGCTCAGCGTGGACCCGAGGCCGAAATCGCCGTGGCAGCCCGCGCAGAGCTGGGCCCAGAGCTCGGGCCCGTCGCCGGTCAGCGTGGGGTCGCCGCCGCCGCCCTGGCCGTCCCGCCCGAAGGCCCCGTCGCCGATGGTGCCCGTGCACGCCCCGAGGGCGAGGGAGAGGGCGAGCGCCAGCGCCGAACCCGGGGGGATTCTGCGCCCCCGCACGTCGTGTCGAGTCATCGCGTCCCAAGAGCGGGGTGGTGGCGCGATCGGGTCATCGCATCTGCGTTACGTGCGCGTCGTCCGGCGGAGGGCCTCCGCGAGGCCCCGTTCGGGCCCACGGCCGATCCATCGTAGGGTGCCCTCCATGACCTCCGTGCAGCGGAAATCGGTCGTGGTGGACGGCCTCCGCCTCAGCTACCTGGAGGCGGGCACGGGCCGGCCCGTGCTGCTCCTCCACGGCTGGCCCACGAACGCCGAGCTCTACCGGCATGCGCTCCCGGCCATCGGGGAGAACCGCCGGGCCATCGCCCTGGACCTCCCGGGCTTCGGCGCCTCGGACAAGCCCCTCGACCGCTCCTACAGCTTCCGCTTCTTCGACCAGCTCCTCACTGACGTGCTCGCGGCGCTCGGCGTGGAGACGCTCGGGCTCGTCGTGCACGACCTCGGCGGGCCCATCGGGCTTCATTGGGCGGTCTCGAACGCCGACCGGATCACGGACCTCGTGCTCCTCAACACCGTCGTCTTCCCGGAGATGAGCTTCGCCGTGAAGGCCTTCGTCGCCTCGACGAAGCTCCCGCTCCTGCGCGACCTGATCTCTTCGCCCCGGGGCGTGGCCTGGGCCATGCGCTTCGGCGTGAGCGACGAGTCCCGCATCGATGCGGAGGTCGCGAAGATCTACACGGACCCCTACGGCGATCGCGCGTCCCGGAAGGCGCTCCTCAAGGCCGGCGGGAGCCTCCACCCCAAGGGCTTCACGACCATCGAGCGCGGCCTCGGCGCCCTGAGCATGCCGCTCCGCATCCTCTACGGGGAGGAGGACCGCATCCTCCCGAACGTCGCGAAGACCATGGCCCGGGTGCAGGCTCTCCTGCCCCACGCGGAGCTCACGGCGATCCCGGACTGCGGGCACTTCCTCCAGGAGGACCGCCCGGAGGAGGTGGCGGACCTCCTGGCGGAGTTCCTCGGCCGCGGGGCCCCCCCCCATTGGGCGGGGGCAGCGCGGCAGCGGGGGGCCCAGGGGGGCCCCCCCCCCACCGAGGTTTGGCCCGCCAATACGAAGGGGTGCGGGGTGTT
>JBCDGX010000351.1:0-6432 GCA_038750805.1 Myxococcota bacterium | reverse complement strand
CTGCCCTTCGGCAGCGCCCAGGCTCGAGGGGGCTGTGCGCCCCCGCCGTCGAAGGGAGTGAATCCCTCCTCGGCTCCCCATCAGGCGCTGCCCTTCGGCAGCGCCCAGGCGATCCAGCTCTCCCAGCGATCGGGGATCGCGTCCGGGAGACCGGTGCGGCACGCGCCGCCCGGGAGCCAAGTCGGCTTCACGGGTTGCGAGCGCAGCGGCATGCCTGCCTGCTCCGGGGTGCGGTTGCCCTTCCGGGCGTTGCAGGGCCGGCAGGCCGCGACGATGTTCGTCCAGGTCGTGCGCCCACCCTTCGAGCGCGGCACGACATGGTCGTAGGTCAGGTCCCGCGCCGCCTTCTCGGCACCGCAGTACTGGCAGCGGTAGCCGTCGCGCAGGAGCACGTTGCGCCGCGAGAAGCGGATGCGGTGCGCCTTCCGCGGCGCGCGCGCCTTCAGCCGGACCACGGCCGGCATCGGGATCGCGAGGCTCACGGAGCGAACGACGTCATCGTACTCCTCGAGCACGTCGACCTTGCCCACGTAGAGCAGGCCGATGGCCCGCTGCCAGGAGACGATTTGGTGGGGCTCGTAGCCCTGGTCGAGAACGAGCGTGCGCATGGCGGGTCCTTTCGCGTGCGGTGCACGCGCTCGGGGTTGGAAGGGAAAGGGGTGAAGGGGGGCGGTACCGAGGGAGGGAGTCGAACCCACATGCTCGAAGGCCACGCGGTCTGAACGCGCTACGTTTTCCGTTTCGCCACCTCGGCAAATGCGCTCGTTCGAGCGCGGCCCCGCGGACGGGAATCGAACCCGCCTCACTCGGTCGACAGCCGAGCTGCATCCCAGATGCACACCGCGAGGAATGCGCCGCCCGAAGGCCGCGCGGCGCGGACGAGGCGAGCTCGCACGCGCGGTGACGCCGGCGGGAATCGAACCCGCGCCGCCGGGTTGAGGGCCCAGCATCCTGCCGCTAGACGACGGCGCCGTGAGCGCGCCCGGAGCAGCTCCGAGCACGCGGTCCGTGCGGAGGGACTCGAACCCCCGACCTCCCCGATCCGAACGGGGTGCCCTCCCAAGCTGGGCCACACACGGATGACTGGCTCCCCCACCGAGACTCGAACTCGGACTACGAGCTCCGCAGGCTCGCGTGATTCCCTTTCACCATGAGGGACATGGCGCTCCCGCCGAGAGTCGAGCTCGGGACTCGGGCTTCGGAGGCCCGCGTGATTCCCCTTCACTACGAGAGCAGGTGCACCGGCCGTCGGGCGAAGGAGACGGCCGGTGCGGATGACAACGCACCTCGAGACGAGGTGGGTGGAGACGGCGGGAATCGAACCCGCATCGCTCGCTTGCAAGACGAGAGCTCTCCCGTTGAGCTACGACCCCAGAGGGGCACCGCACGCCGTCTGCAGAACGAACGAACGGTGCTCCGAGCGGACCGACCGGCGAGCGGCCGGACCGCGGTCGTACGGGTCGGAGTCGAACCGACGGAGCGCTCCATATCAGAGAGCGCGGGGTACCCTCCCCCGTACGAGTTGGGGTGCGCGGTGGGACTCGAACCCAAACGTCGACACGGGTCACGACCGTGCGAACGGACCTCCGCGCGCGCACCAGGAAGCCGCCGAAGCGGCGTGCCGCGTTCCCGCGGCGGTTCTGCCGGAGGGAGGTTCACCCCCACCGCCCGGTTAAGAGCCGGGTGCTCACCACCGAGCTGCGGCAGAGCGAACGGGACCGAAGCCCCGCGAGCGAGCGGGGACGGAGCCCCGCGCGCGGTACCACCGAGAGGAATCGAACCCCTGACCCCCCGCATGTAAAACGGGTGCTCGCCCAGCGAGCTTCGGTGGCGTGTGCGGGCCGCGCCCGCGTGGTCCTGCCGGAGGGAGTCGAACCCTCACCACCCGCGCATGAAACGGGAGCCCGACCGTCGGGCCACGGCAGAGAGATGCGGGCGGCGCCCGCGCTGGATCTGCCGGGGGGAGTCGAACCCCCACCACCCGAGTACGAAACGGGAGCCCGACCACTGGGCCACGGCAGAAGAAGGCGGGCGCACCCGCGCTGGCTCTGCCGGAGGGACTCGAACCCCCACCTTCCCGGTTAACAGCCGGGCGCTCGACCCTCGAGCTACGGCAGATCGAGGGAGACCCCTCTCGGCCCTGCCGGAGGGAATCGAACCCCCACCTCCTGGTTCAGCGCCAGGCGCTCGACCTTCGAGCCACGGCAGATCTGGCTCTGCCGGAGGGAATCGAACCCCCACCTCCCGGAGTTCACCCGGGCGCTCGACCATCGAGCTGCAGCAGAACGAACGGCGGGACGGGCGCTACACCGCCCCGCGACCACGAGTTGTCAAAGAGCCCGCGAAGGACCGAAGCGGTTCCGACGCGCGGGTGGGGCGGCAGGGAGTCGCACCCCGTCTGGCTGAGCCGGCGGGATTACAAGCCGCCTGCCGAACTCTCGGCGTCCGCCCCGGACGCACAGCCGCGGCGCGCGATGCACGCCACAGCCAGCTGGAAGGGCGGCGGGGAGTCGCACCCCGTCTGGCAAAGCCGACGGAGTTGCAATCCGCCTGCCGAACTCTCGGCACCCGCCCTACGCCGTTTCCTTGAAGAGCCTTCCTAGGAAACGGAGAGATGTACTTTCTTGGATTCGAATCCCGGCAAACTTCTCCATTTGAAGCGCGTCCGACCGGGCGCACCTCTGCTGTTCGCCAACCGACTTCGTGTCGGTGACGTGACGGGGGCCAAATCGGCGCCGCGCTCGTGC
This sequence comes from Myxococcota bacterium, assembly GCA_038750805.1. Classification (GTDB taxonomy): domain Bacteria; phylum Myxococcota_A; class Polyangia; order Polyangiales; family Houyiibacteriaceae; genus CALCTH01. The sequence continues at coordinate 3,685 of JBCDGX010000351.1, read as the reverse complement.
GAGGGGCCGCCGGAGACGAAAAAAGCCGCCGGCGGGTTTCCCGCGGGCGGCTCCGGATCCTCGATCGAGGATCGACGCGCTAGCTGCGCGTGTCGAAAGCCGCCCTCAGGCGATCACCTCCAGGAAGGAGGGCTTGAGCGGGCCCATGGTGAGACCCGTGTCGAGGCCAAAGAGGCCCGTAATGCTTTGATATTCGCTTCTCGCCGGACGATTTGAGCCCTGGCCGCGACGCGTATCTTCGAGGACGCGCCGATCCACGCTCCTGAGGAGCGCGAAGGAGCCCGGCCGCGCCAAACGCCAACCCGGCCCGCTCTCGGCAGGCATGCCCGTGACGCGACGGGCGCTCGGGAGCGCCGCCTCGTTCGGGCGTCGTCCGGCGCGAGCGCCGAGACGACAGGTATGGGTCAGGAACCGCATGGCCCGCACTACGTAGCCAGCGCACGCGCGAGCGTCAAGAGAAAAGTTGATCGAAGGCAAGATTCTTCTCTCGAAGTTCTTTTCGCCTTCCGCACTTCTCAGTTCTCATTCACCGGAAGCGCCGCCTCTCTCCCCGCGAGCTCGCGCACCGCATCGAGGAACACGCGCGCCTTCAGCTCCGTCTCGGCCACCTCGCGCGCGGCGTCGCTCGCCGCCACGAGGCCCCCGCCCGCGTGGTAGCGAAGCGAGCCCTCGCGAACGACGGCGGTACGGATCGCGACCGCGAGATGGAGCTCGCCACCGCGGCTCGCGTGACCGATGGCGCCGCAATAGGGACCGCGGGGCACGGGCTCGAGCGCCTCGATGATCGCGAGCGCCCGAAGCTTCGGCGTCCCCGTGACGCTCCCCGGCGGGAAGGTCGCCTCGAGCACGTCCTCGAGGCGCGTGCCTTCCCGGGTCATCGCCCGCACCGTGCTCACGAGGTGCTGCAGCTTCGCGTAGGGCTCGACGCTCAGCGGCGCCTCGACGCGCACCGAGCCCACCTCCGCCACCCGGGCGAGGTCGTTGCGCACGAGATCCACGATCATGGCGTGCTCGGCCCGCTCCTTGGGATCGGCGCGGAGCGTCGCGGCCCCCTCGGCGTCACTCTCGGCGCCCCGCGCGATGGTCCCCTTGATGGGCCGACTCACGAGCGGACCACGGCCCTTCGCGTCGGGCTCCCAGCCGAGGAAGCGCTCCATGGTCCGCGAGAGGACCTGATGGTCGCCGCCGTCGACGTAGGCGCCGAGGGGGACCGGGCTCGCGCGCCGCATCGCGAGGAAGAGCTCGAGGGGGTCGCCCTCGACGCGCGCGTCCCAGGGCCGCGCGAGGTTCACCTGATAGATGTCGCCCTCACGGACGTGAGCGAGGGCCCGGCGGATGGCTTCCTCGTGCGCCGCCGCCGGCGGCACCTCCGGCTCTCCGACCCACACCTTCGAGGGGCGCGCCGGCGCCGCGAGGCGTGCTTCGAAGCGGGCGAGCGCCGCGGCGTCGTCCCCGTGTAGCGCCGCGCATCCGCTCGCGAGGTCGACCTCGAGGAGCGCGTCGTAGCGGGCGAAGCGAAGCACCGGCAGCGGGCCGCGGGCCATGCGCGGGGCGGGCGTCGCCTGCGACCGCCCGTCGTTCCCGCTCCAAAAGGCGTCGTAGCTGATCCAGCCGATCCAGCGCGGGAGCGCCGGCTCCGCCGCCACCGGATCCCCCACGAGGCGACGAAGCACGCGGAAGGGCGCCGGGTCTCCCCAGGGCACCGCGACGACCTCCACGGGCGCCGCGCCGAGGTACGCGCGCCGGCCCTCGCCCGCGCCTCCGTCCGCGTCCAGCCACGCGAGGCCGCCAGCCCCGGCCAGCGCGCGCGCCGCACGCACGAGCGCCCGGGCATCGAAGGCCTCGGCGAGTTCACGGCGCACGAGGGCCCCCTACCACGCAGGCCCCGAAGGGACGACGCGGGATGAACCGGGCCCCGTCCCATGCGACAAAGCGACATGGCCGGCGCGACTCCCCTCCCAAAACTCCTCCCCAGCGTCGAGGCGGGCGACCGCAACAGGGTTCGCCTCATCTGGGATCGGCTGCATTGCCTCCCGGGAGGCAAGCGCGCCTTCAGCGCCTTCGTCGGTCGGACGGCGCCCTACACGGGAAGCATCCACCCGCGCGTCGAGGCCGTGGGGATGGGTCACGCCCGCTGCTCCATGAAGGACCGGCCGAGCCTCCGGAACCCCTTCCGCTCCGTGCACGCCATCGCCCTCGCGAACCTCGCCGAGCTCACGGGCAACCTCGCCGTCGCCTACTCCCTGCCGGACGACGCGCGCTTCATCGTCGCCGGTCTGTCCATGGAGTACTTCAAGAAAGCCAGGGGCACGATCACCGCCGTCTGCGAATGCGCGCCGATCGCCAGCTCGGAGCGGCAGGAGTACCCCATCCGCGTCTCGCTCCGGAACGAGGCCGGCGAAGAGGTCGCCGCGGCCGAGATCCGGACCTTCGTCGGACCGAAGACCGCTTGAGCACCGCGCACACCCTCGCTGCTTTCGTCGACCTGGCCCTCGCCGGGGTGCACCGGCCCTACCCGGTCCAGCTCTCCCATCGCTGGGAGCACGAGGACGAGCGCGCCACGCCCCGAGAGCGTCTCCCGGTCTTCTACGGCTGCTACGACTGGCACTCGGCCGTGCACGGCCACTGGCTCCTGGCGCGGGCCGGCCGCCTCTTCCCGGCGCATCGGGAAAAGGCGAAGCACGCGCTCGCGACCAGCTTCGCCGAGGACGTGGCCCGGGAGGCGCGCTACCTCCGCGCGCATCCGGCCTTCGAGCGTCCCTACGGGCTCGCCTGGCTCCTCCTCCTCCAGACCGAGCTCGAACGCTGGGGCGCCAGCGACGCCGACGCGCAGGCCTGGGCCGCGCGCCTCGCGCCCGCGAGCGAGGCCGCCGAAGCGAACCTCGTGCGCTGGCTTCCGAAGCTCTCACATCCCACGCGCTCCGGGACGCATGGGCAAACGGCCTTCAACCTCGGCCTGATGCTCGACGCCGGCCGCGCCGAGACGCTCGTCCGGGAGCGCGCCGAGACCTACTTCGGGAGCGACCGGGACCTGCCGCTTCACCTCGAGCCAGGCGGCGAGGACTTCCTCTCGCCGGCGCTCGCGACGGCCGATGTCATGGCGCGGCTGCGCTCGCCGGAGGAGCTCGCGCGCTGGCTCGAGCGCGCCCTCCCCACGCTCGGGCGCGGGCCGACGCTCGCGCCGGAGACCCCGGTCGATCGCGAGGACGGCCGCCTCGCCCACCTCGACGGCCTCAACCTCAGCCGCGCGTGGATGGCCCGGCGCGTCGCGCGAGCGCTCCCCGAGGACGACCCGCGGAGGCACGCCCTCGAAGCCCTCGCCACGGCCCACGCGGACGCCGGTCTCGGGGCGATCGCCGACGCGCCCTATGCGGGCACGCATTGGCTCGGGACCTTCGCGACCTACCTCCTCACCGAGGTGGGCTGAGCCGACGGCCGCTCGCGGCGCCGACGCTTGGCGAGGACGGCGAGGCTCGACGCGCCGCCGGGCCGCCGCGCGCCCGGTGCTCGTCTCACTCCTCGACGGGCTCGAGGTCCGAACCGCTCAAGACCTCGACGTCGTGAAGCGTGTCGATCTCGATGTCGATGGCCTCGAGCGTGTCCGACTCCCGCCGCCGCGGCGGCCGGGACGAGCGCCGACGCGGGGAGAAGGCCCCCGAGCGCTGCGCCGCGATGGACGAGCGCG
>JBCDGX010000350.1:0-6453 GCA_038750805.1 Myxococcota bacterium | reverse complement strand
GCAGGAACGCGACGTAGGCGTCGAGGTCGAGACCCGCGCTCTCGAGCTCGTCGGCGATGTAGCCGACCTCCACGCCGACCCAGGACGACACGAGGGCCAGGCTCGCCACCGGCGCCGCGGTGGCGTCGACGAGGACGGCGAGCTTCTCCCGGCTCACCTTCAGCCGGTCGGTGATCGGACGCATGGACGCGCCCACCAGGAGCGAGTTGGCGTAGTCGTCGAAGAACACGAGGAGCCCGAGCCCCCAGGTCGCGAGCTGCCCGCGCTTCGCCGTCGTCGCGCGCCGCGTCACCCACGCCGCGAGCCCCGCCGCGCCCCCGGAGCGCGTCACGACGCCGACCATGCCCCCGAGCATCAGGCTGAAGAGCAGGATCGCGGCGTGGTCCGCGTCCGCCACGGCCCCCACCGCGTACTGGTCGATGCTCCGGAGCGCGCCGGTCAGGGGATCCCCTCCGGCCACGAGCGTCGCGCCGAGAAACACGCCGGCGTAGAGGGCCACGACCACCTCGCGAATCGCGAGGGCCAGGCCGATGGCGACGATCGGCGGCAGGAGCGCGAGCCACGAGGGCAGATCCGCGGGCATCCGCGGGGTGTACCAGCCCGGGCCCCGTTCCGTCGCCCGCTCTTCGCCCGCCGGCGCCACCGGACGTTCCGCGCGTGCACGCACGGCACGCCATGGCGGCCGTCTCCCCGAGCTGGCACGTTTTGGCGCGCTCTCCGGGCGTCGGCCCGGGCATCGGAGTTGCTTCCCTTCCCGCCATGATCCGCTTTTCGATCGCTTCGCTCCCGTTCCGCGTGGGCCTCCTCGCCGCGTGCGCCCTCGCCGCCGCGTGCGGGACGCGCACCGTCCTCAAGGTCTCGCCCGGAGACGGCGGCGTCCCGCTCGACATGATCGATGTGGACATGGGCCCGCCGCCCGAGCTCACGCTCGACTGCGGGCGCATGGCGCGCGCGGTCCCGGTGGGCGAGGCGATGGTGCTCCTGGCGCTCTCCGACGGGCCCGACGACCTGATCACCGGGAGCTGGAGCGTCGAGAGCACCCCGCCCTTCCCGGAGTTCACGCTGGACCCCGCGGGCGGGAACCCGACGACCTTCCGGAGCGAGACCCTCGGTGATTTCGTCTTCCGCTTCGACGGGACGAACGAGCTCGGCGAGCGGGCGAGCTGCGAGGTCTCCGTGGAGGTCTTCGTCGACCTCCCGCGCGCGCTCTGCCCCGAGCCCAACACGTCCCTCGGCGTCGCCACGGGCGTGGGCCAGCCCCTCGTGCTGGACGCCCAGGCCGTGGACGACCGCGGCATCGCGGGCCTCGGCTGGACCCTCCTGAGCGGCCCGGGCCCGGCCACCATCGAGCCGCCCACGGCCGAGAAGCCCACCTTCGTCGCGACGGTCCCCGGGAGCTACCGCCTCCGCTTCGACGTCCTCGACATCGACGGAGGCACGGCGCAATGCGAGGTCACCGTCGAGGTGGTCGCGCCGCCGGAGCTCGCGTGCTCGGAGGCCCTGAGCGCCCCCGTTGGCGAGACCGTGACCCTCGAGGCGACGCCGACCTCGCGGCTGAGCATCGCGAGCGGAGCCTTCGAGCTCACGGGCCGGCCGGCGGACAGCATGGCCACGCTCGCGCCGGGGAGCCGGGACCGCCGGGGCGTCTACTCGTCGCCGCTCACCCTCGACGACGTCGGCACCTTCACGGCGCGCTTCACGGCCCGGGACGAGCTCGGGCAGGAGTCGAGCTGCACGACGAACGTCGAGGCCACGCCCATCCCGCCGGTGGTGCGCTGCCGGAACGTCGAGACGCGGCCCCTCGAGTTCGTCGACGTCTCGGCCACGGCGACGGACGACGGCGCCATCGTCGCCACGCGCTGGACGCTCATCGAGCTCCCGCCGGGGAGCGGGGCCATGCCCCCGGCGCCCGCCGACTCCCTCGACACCACCTTCTTCCCGGACCTCGCCGGCACCTACGTGCTCCGCTTCGAGGCCACCGACGACGACGGGCTGACGAGCGCCTGCGAGGCCCGGGTGACGGCCATCGCGACGGAGGGCCTCCGCGTCGAGGTCTTCTGGGACACGAACCGCACGGACATGGACACGCACCTCCTCAACCCGGAGGCGACGTCCTGGTTCAACGAGAACGACTGCTACTACGCGAACTGCGACGGCGGCGCGGTGCTCGACTGGGGCGACGTGGGCGTGACCGAGGACGATCCCTCGCTCGACATCGACGACACCGACGGCTTCGGCCCGGAGAACATCAACGTCGACGAGCCGGCGCCGGGCACCTACCGCGTGGGCGTTCACGCCTTCCGCGGCAGCGCGAACGTCACCGTGAACATCTACTGCGGCGGGCGCGCGGAGCCGGACGAGACCCTCGGCCCCGTCGCGCTGCGCTCGAACGAGTTCTGGCGCGTCGCCGACGTGCGGCTCGGCGGCGGGCGCTGCCGCATCACCGAGCTCGACGACGTCTCCACGCGGGACGACGCCGAGAGCCGCCGCTGAGCCCCGCGCGTCAGCGGGCGCGCCGGGCCACCTCGCGCCGGAGGAGCCGAAGCGAGGGCCAACCGAGCGCGAGGGTCTGGAGGCCCCAGTCGAGGGCGACCTCCTCGAGGCCCGAGCGCTTCGCGAGGCGGTAGGCGTAGATCCCCTCGCCGATGTGGAGGGCGGCGGCGCCAGCGGCGATGCCCTTGAGCACGCGCCGCGGGAAGACGACGCCGAAGCCCGGGACGAAGAGGGACGCCGCGCGATGCGCGCGGCGGTCGAAGGCGAGGAGGAAGGTCAGCCCGAGCCCCGTGCCGACGCCGATCCACCAGCCGACGTGCGGCCGCGTCACCACCGGCGTGCGCTCGGCGATCTCCGCGACCCAGTTCGCGCAGCGTCGCCAGGTCTCCTCGTGCCCGACCTGCGCGCGAAAGCCGAAGTCCCGCTCCGCCGGCCCCGGGTCGAAGTAGTGGTCCTCGAGCACCTTCTCGAGCTCCATGAGGCTCATCGGCGGGTAGGGACCGCCGCGCTTGCTGAGCTCCTCGAGGAGCCGCACCCCCGGCCGCGCGAGAAAGGGCGGCACGGAGAGCGTCGGGAAGGGCTGACCAAGCTGCGCCATCAGCGGGCCCGCGTAGGCGAAGTAGTTCTTCGGCTCCCCGTCGCTGACGAAGTACGCCTTGCCCGCCGCGTCCCCGGTCCCCCCGGCGGGTGCGCCGGCGAGAGCCAGCGCGGCCCGGAGCGACGCATCGACGAGGTCGTCGATGTAGACGTTGTCCGCCCGGGCCGTACCCGGCCCGATGATCGCCCGCACGTAGCCCCGGGCGACGGACTTGGTCAGCCGGGGCAGGTGGGTCTCCTCGTAGGGGCCGAAGATGCCGCCGGGGCGGAGCGCCACCGTCGCGAGCTCCGGTCCGTTCGCGCCCAGGACGAGCTTCTCCGCCTCGAGCTTCGTCTCCGTATAGAGGTCGAGGGGTCCCTCGCTCGCGTAAGGCGTGTCCTCGGCCCCGTTGGCGATGGGCCGGCCGTCGAAGACCACGTTCACCGAGCTCGTGTGCACGAGCCGCCGCGTCCCGGCGGCGCGCGCGCCGGCGATCACGTTCCGCGTCCCTTCGACGTTGACGCCCACGCTCCGCGCACGGGCCGCCTCGGACACGTGGGTGCGCCCGTCGATGATCGCCGCCGCGTGGAAGACCGTATCGATGCCCTCGCAGGCCCGCGCGACGAGCGCTGGGTCGCGCACGTCGCCGACCCACATCTCCGCCCCGGCGGCCTCGAGGTCCGCGGTCGTCGCGTGGCGCCGCACGTCGAGGAGCCGGACCTCGCGGCCCGCGGCGAGGAGCGCCTCGGCGAGGCAACGCCCGAGGTAACCGGCGCCGCCGGTCACGAGGCAGCGCCCGAGGGGCGCCAGCGCTTCCTTGGACAGGCGAAGCTCGGGGACGTGCCGCACGGCTCGCGACCATAGCCGAGCCCGCCGGCACGCCAAGGGGCCGCGCGGAATCCCGCGCGCTCCGAGCGGCGTCTAAGCTCCCGGCATGCGCGCTCTCGCCCTCGCTCTCCTCTTCGCCTGCGGCGCCTCGTCGCCCGTTCCCCTCGCGCCCGAAGCCGCCGCCCGCGACGTCGAGGCCGTGCTCGACGACTGGCACGACGCGGCGGCCCGCGGCGACTTCGAGCGCTACTTCGCCCACTACGACCCGGAGGGGACCTTCCTCGGCACGGACGCGACGGAGATCTGGGACGTCCCGACCTTTCAGGACTACGCCCGGGAGCCCTTCGCCGACGGCGTCGGATGGGTGCTCGTGCCCGAGCGCCGGAGCGTCCGCGTCTCGGCCCGGGGCGACGTCGCGTGGTTCGAAGAGAACCTCGCGAGCGAGGGCCTCGGCCCCTGCCGCGGGAGCGGCGTGCTCGTTCGGGCGGAAGGCCGCTGGCGCATCGCCCAGTACAACCTCGCGCTCACCATCCCGAACGAGCGCCTCGGCGACGTGCGCGAGGCCCTCGCGGAGGCTCCGGAAGGCGACGCCGCAGAATGAGGATCGAGGCCCTCTTCCGCTACCCGGTGAAATCGCTCCGCGGCCTCCGCGTCGACGCGGCCGAGGTGGAGCCCCGGGGACTCGCGGGAGACCGGCGCTGGATGATCGTCGACGCCCACGGCGTCTTCCTCACCCAGCGGACGCTGCCCGAGCTCGCCCGCATCGAAGTCGCGGCCTTCGCCGAGGGCATCACGCTCACGCTCCCCGGGGGCGCCTCGGCGGTCCTCCCCGGGTCGCATCGCGGCACGCCCGAAACGGTGGAGGTGTGGCGAAGCCGCGTCGACGCCGTCCCGCACGCCGAGGGGAGCGCGCTCCTGAGCGACTTCCTCGGCCGCCCGGTACGCGTCGTCTTCCAGGTCGGCCCGCGCCCGACGCACCGCGGCGGTGGCGAGGTCTCCTTCGCCGACGGCTACCCGCTCCTGCTCACGACCACTTCGAGCCACGCCGAGCTCGACGCGCAGGCCGGCGTCCCCATCGACCCGCGGCGCTTTCGCCCGAACGTGCTCGTCACGAGCGAGCGGGCCTACGACGAGGACCTCTGGGACCAGCTCACGCTCGGCGGGATCCCCTTCCAGGGCGTGAAGGGCTGCGACCGCTGCGTGCTCACCACCGTGGACCCCGAGAGCGGCGCGAAGGGCACGGAGCCGCTCCGCACCCTCGCCCGCACGCGCCGGGCGCAAGGCGCCGTGTGGTTTGGGATGAACCTCGTCCCCCGCGGTCGCGGTACGCTCCGCGTGGGCGATCCGGTCGAGGTGCTCACGCGCCACGCCACGCCCCCGCGCTAGGCCGCCAGCCCCTTTGGGTCCAAGGTAGGGCGCAGGCGCTCGGGCACCGAGCAGAGCATTCATGCCGCTACGCCACGTCCTTCTCTTCTCCTTCGGAACCGTCCTCGCGTTCGCGGCCGCGCCGGCCCAGGCGCAGAACACGCACCACCAGACGCTGGCCTTCGGCGACCGGTCCCTCGGCATGGGTGGCGCCTTCACGGGCCTCGCCACGGACCAGGGAGCCGCCTGGTACAACCCCGCCGGCCTCGCCTTCCTCGAGCGCGACTCGGTGAGCGGAAGCCTGCTCCTCCACGCCTTCGAGTACCTCCGCTACGACGGCGGGGACCTCGACCTCGAGACGACGCGGCGCCCGACCTTCCCGCTCTTCGCGACGGGCGTCGTCGGCGTCGGCCAGCGCGGCGAGTCCCACGGGCGGCACCAGCACGCCGTAGGCATCGTGGTCGTCCGCCCGCTCCAGCTCCGGCGGCGCTTCGAGGCCGAGGCCGAGACGGCGCTCGGCGAGCCGGCCCAGCTGCTCATCGACCGCGTGCACCACCAGACCTGGTTCGGCCCCTCCTGGGCCAGCCAGCTCACGCCGCGTTTCTCCATCGGCGCTTCGCTCCTCGCCACGGTGAACACCTTCGAGCACCGCGAGGTCCTCATCGGGACCACGGCCGTGGCCGGCGCCGCCGTCCGGAGCGCGCTGACGGAGGTCAAGAGCAACCACCTCATGCTCCGCTTCGGCGGCCTCTACGCCGGGGACCGCTTCCGCTTCGGCTTCCTGCTCCAGCCCCCCGGGGCGCCGCTCCGCGAGAAGGGCATCTACACGGACCTCCGCGCCCTCCCGGGGCGCCCGCCGGTCTTCTCGTCGGCGGAGAACGCCGACGCGAGCTTCCCGCTCCCGGCCATCGGCCGCTTCGGGGCGAGCTACGTCCTCGGCGGTCAGGGCCAGTACGTCATCAGCGGGGATCTCCAGGTCGTGCTGCCCACGCCCTCGACGCGCCTCATCGACCTGCCCGCGCCCGCGGAGGCGTCGCGCTCGGAGGCCGCGGCCGGGAGCTTCGTGGACCTCGACACGGGCCGGAACGGGGTCGTGAACGGCGCCATCGGCTTCGAGTGGCGCGCCGGCCGGGACTTCCTCATCCGCGTCGGCGCCTACACGGACCTCTCGACGGCGCGGGCGCTCCCGG
>JBCDGX010000349.1:0-6454 GCA_038750805.1 Myxococcota bacterium | reverse complement strand
CCGCCAGGAGGGCCGCGAGCACCTCGGCCTCGCGGTGCATGAAGTCGGGCGCGCGCGGCGCCGGGAGCGCATCGGACGCGCCGTGGCCGCGCCGGTCGTAGGCGAGCACCGCGCCGCCGACGCGGGCGGCGAGCGCCGCGGGAAAGCCCTTCCAGAGCGCGATGCTCCCGAGGCCCTCGTGGAGGAGCACGACCCTCGGCGGGCCTTCGCCCCAGCTCTCGACGGCGAGGCGGCCGCCCGCGTGCTCCCAGAAGCGCATGGTCCGGCGTGCCACGGGCGCGCCCCCGGAGTCCATCGCTCAGCTCGGCGGGTTCGGGCGCGCGGCGGGAAGGCGGGCGACGGCATCGAGGCCGCAGGCTTCGGCGTGCTCGGCGAGCATCGCCCGGAGCGCGCGCCGGTCGAGGCTCCGGCCCTCCCGCCAGAGCCCCGTGACCACCAGCGTCGCGTCCTCGCGCCGCGCGCTCAGGCGGCCGACCAGCCGTCCCTCGTGGAGCAGCGGCATCACGTACCAATCCCAGCGCCGCTTCGCCGCCGGCTTGTAGACCTCCCAGAGGTACTCGAAGCCGAAGGCGTCGAAGACGAGGCGCCGATCCCAGAGGAGCGGGTCGAGGGGGCCGAGGAGGCGCATCGCCCCGTCGTCGTCCTCGCGGAAGCTCCGGTCGAGGAAGCCCGCGGGCGCGTAGTAGCGGCGCCGGCCGACGTGGACGGCTTCGAGGCGGCCGGCCTTCACCTCCGTCTCGGCGAGGTCCGTCTTCCGCGCCGCCGCGAGCATGGACCAGCAGGGCCCCTGGTTCTTCCCGAGCAACCCCGCGGCCTCGACGCGCTCGCCGAGGGCCCAGCGGGCGAACTCGCCCTCGAACGCCGGGAGCTCGCCGAGCGCACGCTCCGGCAGGTCGAAGACCTTCCCGCCTCTGCGGCGTCCGGCGACGACGACGCGGCATTGCGTCCAGAGCACGGAGAGCGCCATGGACGCGGCCTTCGACGTGCTCTTCCAGCCGCTCCAGTCGACGGGGGCAACCTGGCCGTGGTCCGAGAGATCCCGCGACCCGAGCGGACCGCGCTCGCGGATCTCCGCCTCCACGGCGTCGAGGAGCGCCGGCGTGACCTTCTCCTTGCGCTGCTTCAGCCGCCACCAGGGCGTCTCGACGGCCTGGGCCCGGTAGGCCGGGAATGCGCTCCGCGGGAGCAGGCAGCGCTCCTTCGCGAAGTGCTCGAAGGCGCCCTTCGGCCGCCCCGCGTAGACATGGCGGAAGAGGTCCCCGCGGCGGAGCCGGAGCCGCGCCATGGCGACGAGGTCCGGGTTCGTCCCGATGGGGTCCAGGGGATCGAGCTGGATCGCCCGGCGCTCCGCGAGGAGCCGGAGCACGGCCTTCGGACCGCCCCGCCGGCGTTTGCCGGCGAGCCCCAGCTGCCCGAGGAGGAAGCGCCGCGCTTCGGCTGGCGCGAGCGCGCTCAGTTCGTCGACCGAAGCATCTCGAGGAACTCGTCGGCGGTGACGAGCCCCGTGATGCGGTGGTCGACCTCGCCGTCCGGCCCGTGCATCGCGAGGAAGGGCAGGCCCTGCTGGTCGTAGTTGTCCTTCAGGAGCGCCCAGCGCTCGGCCTCGTTGCGGCTGAGGTCCACGCGCACGGGCACGAAGCGCTGGGCCTCGGCCACGACGCGCGGGTCGCTCAGCGCCTCGTGCTCGATCTCGTTGCAGGCCCCGCACCAGTCGGCGCCGAAGTCCACGAGGAGCGGCTTGCCGCTGGTCTCGGCGGCGGTCCGCGCCTCGTCGTAATCGGTCATCCACTCGATGTGCGCGCCCTCGGGGAGCGCGGCCATCCAGAAGATGAGGCCGAGGAAGCCCGCCGTGCTCGCCAGCACGCCGACGCCCTTGCGGACCCGGCTCAGCGTGGAGCCCTCCTTGAAGGAGAGGTGCACGGCGCCGAGGAAGATGCCGCCGATGGCGAGGACGCCTGGCACCACGAGCCACTCCGTCGAGCGCACGGTCGGCCGCGGCACGGGGAGGAAGCTCTTCAGGTAGTAGACCGCCATCACGAGCATCACGATGCCGAAGACGCTCTTCACGCCGTCCATCCACTTGCCGCTCTTCGGCAGGCTCACGGCGAAGGTGCCCACCGCGAAGAAGAGGGTCCCGAGGCCGAGGCTGTAGATGAAGAAGGCCAGGGCGCCGAAGCCCGCATCGCGCGTCGAGGCGACGTAGCCGAGGAGCACGGCGATGACCGGGCCCGTGCAGGGCGCGGCGACGACGCCGCTCACGAGACCGACGAGAAAGGCGCCCTTGTAGCCCTGGCCGCCCACGCTCGCGAGCTTGGTCTGGAGCGCCGGGGGCAGGTTCATGTTCCAGAACCCGAACATGCTCAGCGCCATCGCCACGAAGAGGAAGGCGAGCGGGCCCATGACCCAGAGGCTGCCGTTGAGCTCGCCGATGCCCGCGCCGCTGAGCGCGCTGATCACGCCGAGGGGCGTGAAGAAGGCGGCGATGCCGAGCACGAAGCTCAGGCTGAGCATGGCGCCCTCGGCCCGGGACTTCGCCTGCCGCGCGCCGAACACGCTCACGGTGATGGCGATCATCGGGTAGACGCAGGGCGTCAGCGCGGTCAGCAGGCCGGCGCCGAAGATCACGAGGAGCGCGAAGGCGACGTTGCCACTGGCCAGCGCGCCCTCGAACTCCCCGGCGAGGTCACCGAGCACGTCGGCTTCCGCCGGCGAGGCGAAGAGCAGGGTGAAGGCGAGGGCGAGCGTCGTACCGGCGAGGGCACGCGCACCGCGGGTGAGGGAGCGGGTCGCGGTCATCGGTCTGGGTTTCCTACCATTGGAGGGCGTTTCGCGCACCGCGGGGGGCGCGAGAGCGCACGCGCGTGCTCGCGTACGCGGGAAGGGGAGCTTCGGTCACGGTCGGGGGGCGCCGGAGGACGCTGGGGGTCGAAACCCCCATCCTTCGCGCCTTGGGGGGGCGAGCCCTCAGGGTTCGGCCCGGGGCTGCGCCGGTTTCGTAGTGATTCCGGCCTGGCCCGTTCATTGCTGTGTCCCCTGGCCGTGCAGGTCATGGAGGCAAGGATGAAGCGACTCGGAGCGATGGGACTGGCCCTCGCGCTGCTCGCGGGCTGCTCGGACGATGGCTCCGGCGGCGGCGGAGGCGGCGCGCTGGGCAACGTGGAGGCGATGCTCTTCGTCAAGCGGGCGTTCCTCCGGGACGACGGCACGGAGAACGTCACGGGCGGCAACGGCCAGACGATCGACTACCTCCGCTACGAGCCGGGGGGCGGGCTCTTCGTGCTCTCGCCGCCGACGCCGCGCGGGCGCCTCACGAACCTCACGGAAGAGTTCGAGGGGGTGGACGTGAACGGCGTCGACCTGAGCTTCGACGGGACCCAGGCGGTCTTCTCGATGCGCCGGGCCGGCGACGCCCACTACCACATCTACCTGACCAACGTGGACGGCTCGACGACGCCGCGGCAGCTGACCTTCGGCATGCACCACGACGTGAAGCCGATCTTCGTGCCCGGCGATCGCATCGCCTTCGTCACCAACCAGCCCTTCACGGAGATGGGGACGCGCGCCGACGAGTACAACCACTCGCGCGTCGTCACGCAGATCGCGACCATCAGCATCGCCGGCGGCGACGCGGACCGGCGCCTCTGCTCGCAGAACCTGAGCCACTCGGCGGATCCCTTCCTCCTGAGCACCGGCGAGATCGGCTACTCGCGCTGGGAGCACCTCGGGCCCGTCAACGACGTGAAGCTCTTCCGCATGAACTCGGATTGCACGAACATGCAGGGTCTCGCGGGCAGCGGCGGCAAGCCCGCCAACAGCCTCGTCCAGATGCACGAGATCGAGCTGGGGCGGCTCGTCGGGGTGGCGACCAGCCGCCGCGGCACCATCCAGGCCGGCGCGATCGTGGAGATCGACGTTCGCGCCGAGGGGGGCCTCGGCGACATCGTCTTCGATGAGCAGAACGCGCGCTTCACGCGGCTCACGCCGCAGGTTCCGTTGGGAGAGGAGGCGCCGCCGAGCGGCGTCGGCCGCTACCGCCGCCCCTTCCCGCTGGAGGACGGGCGCTTCCTCGTCTCCTGGTCCGACGGAGACGTGAACGAGCGCAACGAGCTCGCCGAGACCGCGCCGAACTTCGGCGTCTACCGCTTCGACCCGGTCACCCGGGAGCGCGAGCTCATCTACGACGACCCGGATTTCTGGGACGTCTACGCCATCCCCGTGCGCGCGCGGGACACTCCCCCGGTGCGCGGCGGGACCATCGGCCCCATCGCCGAGGACGACTACACGCCGGCCGTGCTCGGCTCCATCGACATCACGCAGACCTCGCTCCCCGAGCGCGTGAGCGGCGCGCAGTTCGACGGCACGCCCCTCGGCGAGGCCCTCGAGCAGGCGACGAAGGTGCGCATCATCGAGGGCTTCTCGTCGGAGATCGGCCCCGTGCGCGAGTTCGGGCTCACGCTCCACGAGGGTGCCGCCATCGTCGGCGAGGCGCGCGTCTACGACGACGGCTCCTGGGAGGCCGCGGTGCCCGCGCGCATCCCCTTCCATCTGCAGCCGCTCGATCGCTACGGCCTCGCCATCCGCAACCAGATGACCTGGATCCAGGGTATGCCCGGCGAGAGCCGGCGCTGCGGCGGCTGCCACGAGGACCGGACGGAGCAGATCCTCCCGCCGACCGGCGGCACCATCGCGCAGCAGGCGGGCGCGGAGGACTTCAACGTCGCCATCCCGGACCGGCGCGAGCTCCCCTGGGCCGGCGCCGTGAGCGGCGAGTCCATCCAGGACGTGCTCGACCGGAACTGCGTCGGCTGCCACGACGGCGGCGCGAACGACCCCTTCGCGGGCCGCACCTACCAGGTCATGGCGACGACGGACGAGGGCGAGGAGCTCGAGTTCAACGTCCCCTACCTGCTCCTCACGGACGAGCCCATCGAGGTCTTCTTCGAGATGGACGTCGTCTCCTACCCGGCGTCCTACGTCTCGCTGCTCTACCCCTCGGCGATGATGGGTGAGGTCACGGCGACGGGCGACATGCCGCCGGAGTGGGTCAACCCCGGCTCGGCGCGCCGCTCGCGGCTCATCGAGGTCCTCAACGTGAACGCCGAGGACGACGCGAACGCCTGGGCCTGGGAGACGCCCGCGCACCCGGAGAACGTGCCCGAGTTCGAGGGCAGCGTGTCCCGCGAGGACCGGCTCCGGCTGGTCGAGATGGCGGACCTCGGTGGCCAGTACTGGTCGCGGCGGAACGTCGAAGGCGCGGACCAGTGGGAAGAGCGGACGTACGACTGAGGTCGTCAGCGAAGGAAGAACGGAGAACGCCATGAACCGGATCACGACGATCACCACGGCTCTCGCGCTCGGCCTCGCCTTCACGGCGACGGCCCGGGCCCAGGGCGACGACCTCGAGGAAGTCCTCGTTCACGACCGCGCCCGCGGCGAGCTCAGCGAGGGGACCGGCGCCCCCACGCAGGAAGCGCTGATGCGCGCCATCGGCAACGGCAGCCCCGAGCGGCTCATCGCGACGCTCGAGTACGGAGAGCACGTCGAATGCCACGCCTGCGTCCCGCTCGTGGAGCGGAACCTCCTCGGCTCCGACGACGCCGAGGTGCGGCGCATCAGCGCCTGGTGGCTCCGCCATCGGGTCTTCGCCATCGCGCAGATCTTCCACCGCATGGAGGACGTGCTCGCCAGCGACGCGGACCCCGTGCGCCGCGCCCGGGCGGCCCGCGCCATCGGCGAGTTCATGCTCCCGGCGGGGCTCGGGGCGCTCCAGGCGGCCTACGGCGACGAGAGCGCCGAGGTCCGCGAGGCCGTCGTGCTCGGCCTCGCGCGCCTGAACCACTCGGGCGCCAACGTGACCGTGGCGGCGGCCCTCGCCGACGCGGACGCCGCGGTGCGCCGGGCGGCCATCGAGGTCATCAATCAGCTCAACTTCTTCCGCGACACGGACGCCCTGGTCGGGGCGCTGGCGGACGACGACGCCGAGGTGCGGACCCGCGCCGCCTACCTCGTCGGGCAGTTCCGCGCCGACGGCGCGGAGGTCGCGCTGGCCGGGCTCCTCCGGAGCGACGAGAGCGTGAACGTGCGCCAGGCGGCGGCCATCGCGCTGGGTCGCCTTGGGACGAGCGCAGCCCGGGAGGCGCTGGTGGACGCCCGAGACCGCGGGGACGACAGCCTGGTGCTCGACGCCATCGACGTCGCGCTCCGCTTCTGATCTTCGTTCCGGGCCCGGCGACGGCACGCAAGCTGCCCGCCGGGCCCGATCGGACCTACCCTCTTCCCCGATGCGCCGACCCTCGAGGCTCTTGCTGCCCGTCCTGATTCTCGCCGCCTGCGGCGAAGCGGACTTCACGCCGACGTCGTTCTACGACCAGCGCATCGACCCGATCGTTCGTTCGGGGTGCGCGCAGCAGACGAACGGCTGCCACGTCGCGAGCCTCGAGGGCGAGGCCACGGG
>JBCDGX010000348.1:0-6457 GCA_038750805.1 Myxococcota bacterium | reverse complement strand
CGCGAGGTCGTCCTCGCGCTGGCCGCCGCCGATGATCTCGCCGTAGCCCTCCGGCGCGAGCACGTCCATGCCGAGCGCGCGCGTCGGGTCCTCGGGGTCGCGCTTGAAGTAGAAGGCCTTCAGCGCCATCGGGTAGTGCGTGACCATCACCGGCCGGTCGTAGGCCTCGGCGATCACGGTCTCGTCGTCGCCGCCGAAGTCCTCGCCGACCTTCGCGTCGATGCCCTTCGCCTGGAGGAGCGCGATGGCCTCGTCGTAGCGGATGCGCGGGAAGGGCTTCTGCACCTTCTCGAGCTTCGAGGTGTCCCGCTCGAGGACCTTCAGCTCCTCGCCGCGCTTGGCGAGGACCCGCGAGACGATGCTGACGAGGAAGTCCTCGGCCAGGTCGAGGTCACCCTCGAAGTCCATGTAGGCGACCTCGGGCTCGACCATCCAGAACTCCTGGAGGTGGCGGCGGGTCTTCGACTTCTCGGCGCGGAAGGTGGGGCCGAAGCAGTAGACCTTCCCGAAGCTCGCCGCGGCGGCCTCCATGTAGAGCTGCCCGGTCTGCGAGAGGTAGGCGGGCTCGCCGTGGAAGTCCGTCTCGAAGAGCGTCGTGGTCCCCTCGGCGGCGTTCGGCGTGAAGATCGGCGCGTCGATGAGCGTGAAGCCGTTGCCGTCGAAGTAGTCGCGGACGGCGGCGATGATCTCGGCGCGCACGCGGAGGATGGCGTGCTGGCGCTTCGACCGGAGCCAGAGGTGGCGCCGGTCCATGAGGAAGTCGATGCCGTGCTCCTTCGGGGAGATCGGGTACTCCTCGGTGGGCTCGGCGACGACCTCGAGGCCCGTGACCTTCAGCTCGTAGGTCCCCGGGCGCTTGGGGTGCTCGGCGACCGTGCCGCGGACCCGCAAGGAGGTCTCCTGCGTGAGCGCGCTGGCCTGCTCGAAGAGTTCGGCGTTGGCCTTCTTCGCGACGATGCCCTGCACGATGCCCGAGCCGTCGCGAAGCTCGAGGAACTGCAGCGCCTTGCTGCCGCGGCGATTGTAGAGCCAGCCCTCGACGAGGATCTCGTCGCCGACGTGGTGTCCGAGGGAGGCGATGGGCGTGGCAGCGCTCATGGGGGAGCGTCCTAGCGCAGAGCCGCGGGCGACGGAAGCTGCTAGAGAGCCCGGCCATGGAGGTCTTCGAGAGCGAGGCGCGTTCCCTTCACCTTCGGCTCGGCCCCGGCGAGCGGCTGGCCGCGGCGCTGACCCGCGTGCTCGTGCAGGAGGGCGCCGAGCTGGCCTGGGTGCGCGGCGTGGGCGTGCTCGAGGAGGCGGAGCTCCTGGGGGCCGAGGGCGGCGCGCGGCGCGTCGGCGCGGGCGAGCTCCTCGCCCTCGAGGGGACGCTTCGGCCCGGCGAGCACGAGCTCCGGGTGACGGTGGCCGCGGCCGGCGAGGTCTTCGGCGGGCGCCTCGACGAGGCCATCGTGGCGGCCGCGGAGGTGGAGCTGCGGCTCGTGACCCTGGGCGCGCCCGTCGCGGTGGAGGAGGACGATGCTCCGGCGAGCGTTGGCTGGGGCGCGGTGGCGGCGGCGAGCGCCTCGACCGAGGCGCCGGCAGCCGGGACCGGCTGGGCCGATGTCGCCGCCGCGAGCGCCGAGGCGACCAAGACCGCCGTGATGGACGATGCGCTGAAGGGCTGGGCCGAGGGCGGCGCCAGGGCGCGGGCGGCCTCCACCCACGGCCGCGAGTCGGCGAAGGAGCGCGTTCAGCGCCTGCGCGCCGAGGGCAAGAAGGTCGTCGGGCGCCGCGAGGGCCTGAAGAAGGGGAAGCTCGCACGCGCCGCCGCGGAGGCCACGGTCCCGGCCTTCCGGCCGGAGAAGGTGCCCACGAAGCGCGAGCGCTCGAAGGACCTCAGCTTCCTCGACGAGCCCCTCATCGAGGCCGGTGAGCTCGTCGACCACCGCCAGTTCGGGCGCTGCCTCGTCGAGCGCGTCACCGACGACGGCGGGCTCATGATCAAGCTCCCGAACGGGCGGCGCCGGCTGATCCGACTCGACGTGCTCGAGGTGCAGGAGCCCACCGAGGACGACGAGGGGCGCCTCGTGTACCCGCTCCGGCCGAAGCGGAAAAGCTGAGGCCTGCTCAGTCGGCGAGGCGGACGCGGGGATCGAGGGCAGCGACGGCGAGGTCGGCGAGGAGGTTGCCGAGCTGCACGGCGAGGGCGACGAAGAAGACCACGCCCATGACCGTGGGCGCGTCCACGTTCACGATGCTCTCGACGGCGAGCTTGCCCATGCCGGGCCAGCCGAAGATGGCCTCGGTGATGATGGCGCCGCCGACGAGGAGCCGGAGGCTGAGCCCGGCCAGGGTCACCACGGGCAAGAGCGCGTTCCGGAGCGCGTGGCCGAGCACGCGGCGCCGCCCGAGCCCCTTGGCCTTGGCCGTCCGCACGTAATCGCTCTGGAGCGCGTCGAGCATCTCGCTCCGCGTGACGCGGGCGTAGGTGGAGGCGCCGAGGATGGCGAGCGTGAAGGCCGGGAGGAGGGCGTGCTGGACGTGCTCGAGGGGCGTCGTGCCGTAGCCGCCCACGGGGAAGAGGCCGAAGAGGAAGGCCGCGTAGGTCAGGAAGATGGGTCCCGTCACGTAGCTCGGGAGGCTCTGCCCGAGGTAGGCGAGGCTCATGATCGACGTGTCCTGCCAGCGGTTCCGGCGAAGCGCCGCGAGCACGCCGAAGCCGATGCCGAGGAGGAGCTCGAAGACCAGCGCGAAGGCGCCGAGCAGGAGCGTCCGCGGGAGGCGCCGCAGGATGACCTCCGTGACCGCGTCATTGTGGAGGAAGCTCTCGCCGAAGTCGCCCTGGAGGAGACCGCAGTAGCCGTTCTTCGCCGGGTCCTCGTCGTAGACGCCGCTGTTCGGCCGCTGGCAGGGGATGACGCCGAGGTAGCCCAGGAACTGCGTCGGCACGGGGCGGTCGAGGCCGTAGCGCGCGTTGAACGAGGCGACGGTCTGCTCGTTGGCGCGGTTACCGAGCGTCGCCGCCGCGGGGTCGCCGATCTGCGTCATCAGGAGGAAGACGAGCGTGATCACCGCGGCGAGCACGAGGAGCGCGCTCAGCAGGCGGCGGGCGATGTACGCGCTCATCGGCTGCCTCCCGCGAAGAGCCCCAGCGGGAAGAAGGCCGCCGGGAGGGACGAGCCGTCGCCGAGGAGCTGCTGCGCGACGCGCTTGCGCGGCAGGTCGAGCCACACGCTGCGGTAGTCCTCGGCCCAGAGGGGATGCGGCCGGTAGTTCATCACGTAGGGCTGCCAGACCTCCTGCGTGAGCGGGAGGTAGGCGAAGGCCCAGGCCGCGTCCTCGGCGAGCAGGTCGCTGGCCTCGACGTACATGGCGCGGCGCCGCTCCGCGTCGGTCTCGCGTCGCGCGCGGTCCAGGAGCTCGTCGAGCTCCGGGTTCTGGTAGTGGGAGCGGTTCGAGGAGTTCTCGGGCCGGTGGTTCTTCGAGTGGAAGAGGGGCTCGAGGAAGCTCGAGGGGTCCGGGTAGTCGATGTTCCAGCCGCCCATGAGGAGCTCGACGGTCTTCGGCTTGCCCGTCTGCTCGAGGAAGACCGCGAAGCTGACGTAGCGAATGCGCACGCGGATGCCGATGCGCGCGAGGTCCTGCTGGAGGAGCTCCGCGTAGATGCGCGAGACGTCGCCGTCCGAGCCCCAGTACTCGATCTCGCGCGGGTAGCCGTCGGGGTAGCCGGCGAGGGCCATCTCCTCCTTCGCGCGCTCGAGGTCGAAGCTCTGGGCGTTCGGGAGGTCCTCGTCGTAGCCCATGATCTGCGGCGGGAGCGGCTGGCCCGTCGGCGTGATCAGGTTGCCGCGCGCGCGCGCCCAGCCCTCGCGGTCGATGGCGAAGGCGACGGCGCGGCGGAAGTGCACGTCGTCGAAGGGCTCCATCTCGTGGTTCATCGCGACGCCCCAGATGCTGGCGCGCGGGAAGGTCTGCCGGCTGTTCGCCCAGCGCTCGGCCTGGCTGAAATGGGCCCAATGGTCGAGGGTCTGCCGGTGGATGGCGTCGATCTGGCCGTTCATGAAGCGGAGCCCGGCGAGGTGCCGCTGGATGTTCTCGAGGAACACCATCCGGTCCGGCCGCGCGTACTCGCGCCAGTAGGCGTCGTTCCGCGCGAAGGTCAGCTGCACGCCGCGCTCCCAGGACGCGAAGGTGAAGGGCCCCACGCCGGAGGGGTGCCGGTCTGCCTCGTCCCCGTAGTGCTCGAAGGTCTCGCGGGCGACGGGGTAGGCGAAGGGCATCGCCATCACGTAGAGGAAGGACTGGTCGGGCTCCGCGAGGCGGAACTCGATGGTGTAGCGGTCGAGGACCTTCACGCCGCGGATGGCCGCGGCCTCGCCCTCGCGGAAGGCCTCGGCGC
Organism: Myxococcota bacterium; assembly: GCA_038750805.1. GTDB lineage: Bacteria > Myxococcota_A > Polyangia > Polyangiales > Houyiibacteriaceae > CALCTH01. Next base: position 2,079 of record JBCDGX010000348.1, on the reverse strand, counting down.
CCTCGATGGCCATGTAGAAGCCGGCGCCGGGGCTGCCGGTCTCCTCGCGGAGGAGGCGCTCCATCGTGTAGCGCACGTCCTCGGCGACGAGCTCGCGACCTTCCGGGTGCCCGGGGAGCGGATGGAAGCGAACGCCCTGGCGGAGCCGGAAGCGAAAGAGCCGGCCGTCCTCGCTCGGCGTGGGGACCGCCACCGCGAGGCTTGGGACGAGCTCGCCTTCCTGGTCGTAGTCGAGGAGCCCGTCGAAGACGAGGCGGTTCGCCATGGTCGAGAGCTCGTCGTAGGCGACCTGCGGGTCCAGGCTCCGGACGTTGCTCTCGTGGTGGAAGACGAAGGTCCCGCCGTTCCGCGGAGTGGGGTTCCCCGCGCCTTCGTAGCGCGGGCCGGCCGGTCGCTCGGGCACGAGGGCGAGGAGGAGCAGCGCCACGCCGAGGAGGCCGGCGACGGGCGCGATGCAGCCGATCGCGTCCCGGCGCTTACGGGCGGCCACGCGGCGCGCGTGGGACGCCGCCGCGTCGCCTTCATTCCTTGGGGTCGAAGGCGTCACGGAGCCCCTCACCGAGCAGGTTGAAGCCGAAGACGGTCATCACGATGAAGGCCGCCGGATAGAGGAGGAGGCGCGGCGCCGAGTCGATGAGCTCCGAGCCTTCGCGGAGCATGGAGCCCCAGCTCGCGTTCGGCGGCTCGACGCCGAGGCCGAGGAAAGAGAGGGCCGACTCGAAGAGGATGAGCTGCGCCACGAGCGTCGTGCCGAGCACGATGATCGGCCCGGCGACGTTCGGGAGCACGTGGCGCAAGAGGATACGCGACGCGTCCATGCCGAGCGCGCGGGCGGCGAGCACGTACTCGAGCTCCCGCACCTGGAGCGTTTTGGCGCGCACGACGCGGGCGAGCGTCGTCCAGCTCAGGAGCGAGAGGATGAGGACGAGCACCCAGAGCCCCGGGTCATCGACGACGCGCTTGATCGCGATGGCGAGCAGGAGGAAGGGCAGGCTGAGCAGCAGGTCCACGAGGCGCATGAAGGCCGCGTCGAGGGGGCCGCGGAAGAAGCCGCTCGTGACGCCGATGAAGGTCCCGAGGGACACGGCGAGGGCCGTGGCGAGGAAGGCGACGAGCATGGTGACGGCGCCGCCGTGAAGCAGCCGGCTGAGCTCGTCGCGGCCGATGCTGTCGCTCCCGAGCAGGTGCCCGTCCACCGCGAGCGGCGCCTCGGGGAGGCCGCGGGCGTCGATCAGCGTCTCCCGGAACTGCTCGTTCGGGTCGTGGGGCGCGAGCGCGGGGCCGAGGGCCGCCGTGAGCGTCGCGACCGCCACGAGCGCGAGGCCCAGGAAGGCGCCCTTGTTCTTTCGGAAGCGCGTCCAGGCGCGAGGATCCATCAGCGCGCCGCCTTCGGCGCTCGTCGCCTCATGGCCTGACGAGGTAGTCGCTTCGGCCGCGGCCCGTCAATGGCGGCGTCAGCGTCCGAAGGGCGTCGCCGAGCCGGGCCGGCAGATGACCACGTTCTCTTCGGTCGCGCCGGAGCAGCTCCAGCCCTCGGGGCATTCGTCGCTCGAGGCGCAGCTCTGGGTGCAGCGGGGCTCGTCGCTCCCGAGACCCGCCACGCAGAGGCCGCCCGCGCATTCGCGCCGGGACGCGCAGGGGTCGCCCGCGGCCTTGTCGCCGCGCGTTTCGCAGGCGAGGGCGCCCAGGAGGAGCGCCAGACACCACCACCGCTTCATGGGAGCGACCCTGCCGTAGCGCAGGGCCCGACGCAAACGAAGGGGATCGCAAGTGATCCGGGTGGATCGCATTTGATCCGGATCGTTGGGCTTTTCGGGACGCCTTCGGCTGGCTCTCGCCGCCTCGACGTCCTCCTGCGCCGCCTTTCTCACGCTCGATGCGCCGAAAACTCGCGGGTTTTCGCGTCCGGAGGCGACGATGAGGCGCGACGCGAGCGCATGTGACCAGTTTTTATTGACGCGATTCCATTCAATGGAATAGACGCATCTACATCGGGTCACATGAATACCGCGAAGCGAGATACGGCCGGAACTAAGTCGCAGTCCTGGCGCGAGGAGGAGCTCGACGCGCTGGAGGAGG
>JBCDGX010000347.1:0-6458 GCA_038750805.1 Myxococcota bacterium | reverse complement strand
TTGCGGACCTCGTGGGCGATCACGGCGCTCAGCTCGCCGACGGCGGCCAGCTGCTCCCGGCGGACGAGGCGGGCCTGGCTCTGGCGCAAGGCGCTCGTGCTCGCTTCGAGCTCGTCGGTGCGCGCGCGCAGCTCGGCGCGGCTCCGCACCGATCGCCGGACGAGGACCCCGCCCATCGCGAGGACGTGGGAAACGAGCACGAGGTCCAGGATCAGCGGCGTATCGAGCAAGCCCCCCCGGACGAAGAGGTCGTGAAGGCCCGCGAGCACCTCCGTCGCGAGCACGACGGCGAGCACGCGGTACACGCGCCCATCGGTCATGGCACGGCGTGGCCCCGCGAGCTGGACGCAGGCCGCCCCCCCGCGGGTGCCGACGCCGAGGACGAGCACGCCGTTGGTCACCGAGTCCTGGTGGCCGTCGGCGTCCACGCGGCCGAGCACGCGCAGCCCCACGCCGGCGATCACGAGGGCCGCCCAGACGTAGCCGAGGCGCAGGAGCCTCGGCAGGCGCCGCCCCACGAGCTCGCCCGTCAGCTCGACCAGCGTCGGCAGGCTGACGGCGAGCCCGACGGCTTCGACGGAGACCCCGAGCTGGCGCGTGGCCATGGACGTCCCCACGGCCTCGAGCACGCGGCCGGCGCAGAAGGTCGCGAAGCCGAAGCTCAAGAGCCCGAACGCTAGGTACTCCCGATCGACTCGCCGACGAAGGTAGAGCCCCAGGAAGTAGACGCAGGCGTACGCATGGAGCGCCGCCCACGCGAGCACGAACGTCGCTCGCAGCGCCATGCGCGCGGGAGCATAACGCAGCGCGCGGCCCTTCGGGGCGCCCGCGCTTCTTTGCCGCCCCCCCGCTCGCTCTCCTAGCATGGGCGGCATGACGCGGATCGCCCTCGGAAGCCTTTGTGGAGCGCTGGCGCTCGTCGTGGGGCAGGTCGCCGCGCAGGAAGGCGGCAGCGCCGTCGTCGCGCCCGCGCGATCGCTCGGCGACTACGCGGGCGTCTCTCCGAGCGGCGACAACCCGCCCCCGCGGGCCGGCCGCCTCGGCCGGAGCCGGAACACGCTCGTGACCTGGCCCGGGTTCACGCCGGAGCCCGGCGGCGGCCGCTTCTTTCTCCAGCTCACGGGCGCCGTGGAGTCGACGACGCAGGCGTCGCCGGGGCGCTTCGAGGTGGTGCTCCGAAACGTGGGCACGCACGTGCGGAACACGCGGCGGCCGCTGATCACGCGCTACCACGACACGCCGGTGACCACGGCCAAGATCGAGCGCCGCGGGCGCCGCGACCTCGCCTTCGTCTTCACGCTCCGGCAGGACGTGCGCCCGACCGTGCGTCAGGCGGATGGGGCCGGGGGCTTCCGCTACCTCTTCGTCGAGTGGCCCGAGGGTCGCTACCTTCCCGAGGAGGCCTACCGCGCTCCGAACGCCGGCGGCGAGGTCACGCACGACGACGACGAGGTCCCGCCGCCCGTCGAGCTCTGACGGCGCTGGCGGCCGCGCCCGCGATGCACTAACGCAGCGCTCATGGCGAAGCTGCGCTCGGTCAAGGGGATGAACGACATCCTGCCGGCGGACATCGGCCGGTGGCACCGCCTCGAGGCGGCCTTCCGTCATCGCGCGGAGCGCTACGGCTACGCCGAGGTTCGGACGCCCGTGCTCGAGCCGACGGAGCTCTTCGTGCGAGGCATCGGCGAGGTCACCGACATCGTCGAGAAGGAGATGTACACCTTCGAGGACAAGGGCGGGAAGATGCTCACCCTGCGCCCCGAGGGGACGGCGAGCTGCGTGCGCGCCTGGCTCCAGCACTCCGTGGGTGGGTCCGAGCCGGTCACGAAGTGGTACTACGTGGGGCCCATGTACCGCCGCGAGCGCCCGGCGAAGGGGCGCTACCGACAGTTCTTCCAGGCGGGCTGCGAGGTGTACGGGGACCCGGGGCCCTACGTGGACGCGGAGCTCGTGGACATGGTCGTCGGCTTCCTTCGGGAGCTCGGCGTCGAGGACGTCGAGGTGCTCGTGAACAGCCTCGGCTCCGGGGACACGCGCGCGCGCTACCGGGACGCGCTCGTCGCCCACCTCGCGCCCATGAGAGGCCGGCTCAGCGAGGACAGCCGGCGGCGACTCGAGACGAACCCGCTCCGCGTGCTCGACTCCAAGGCGCCGGAGGACCAGGAGGCCGCCGCCAGCGCGCCGACGATCCTCGACTACCTCGACGACGCGGACCGCGCGCACTTCGAGGGCTTCCAGGAGACGCTGCGCGCGCTCGGGACGCCCTTCCGCGTCGAGCCGCGTCTCGTGCGGGGCCTCGACTACTACACGCGCACGCTCTTCGAGGTGGTCGGGCGCGGCGGCGACCTCGGGGCGCAGTCGACGCTCCTCGGCGGCGGGCGCTACGACAAGATGATCGGCGATCTCGGGGGCCCGTCGACGCCCGCCATCGGCTTCGCGATGGGCATCGAGCGCATCCTCTTGTGCATGGGCGAGGGCCCGGCGGAGCGCGCCCTCGACGTCTTCGTCATCGCCGAGCCGGGCGTCCGCGGCGCCGCGACGGTGCTGGCCCGGGACCTCCGCGACGCGGGGCTTCGCGCCGAAGCGGATCTGCGCGGCAACAGTCTGAAGAGCCAGTTCCGGCGGGCGGACAAGAGCGGCGCGCCCGTCGCGCTCGTGCTCGGGCAGCGCGAGATCGAGGCGGGCACGGTGCAGCTCAAGGTGCTCGCCGAGGGAACGCAGGAGAGCGTCGCGCGCGACGGGATCGTTCCGGCCGTTCGTGCCGCGCTCGGCTGAGTCCAGCCGCTACCGTTCTTTCTATGGCTCGTGGCTTCGCCTAGGCTGGCCGCATGCGCGCTTCCTTCCTGCTCGGCGTCTTCGTCGGCGTCCTCGCAGGTTGCTCGGAGCGCATGTCGGGGGATCCGACGCTCGTGCCACGACTCGATGCGTCGTCGCCGCTCGAACCGCCTTCCGGGCCGGCGCTGGGACGCGATGCCGGCTCGGTGCGGGTCCCTGGGCCTCCTCCCGACGCCGGTCGAGGGCGCGCCTGCGTGCACCCTGGCGAGACCGTCGGGGTCTCCTGCTGGCGCGACGAGGACTGCGACGACTTCTGCTTCTGCAACGGAACGGAGGCTTGCTCCGGCGGCCGATGTGTCGCGGGGGCCGCGCCCTGCGAGGACGACTTCGCCTGCACCTTCCGCGCGTGCGACGAAGCGGCGAACGCCTGTGGGCCCCTCGAGCTCGATGATTCGGTGTGCGCGGAGGGCGGCCTTTGCGGCGTGGCGACCTGTGACGCGCGCCTGGGCTGCGTCGACGGCGGTCCTTTCGTTTGTAGCGACGGGGATAGCTGCACCATCGACTCCTGCGACCCCGTGCGCGGCTGCCTGTATACCCCGAGGGACCTCGACGGGGACGGCTTCGTCGACGCGCGATGCACGGACCCCGACGACCCCGCCGGCGACTGCGTCGACAGCGATCCGGAGGTGAGTCCCGCAGCCCGAGAGCTCTGCGCGAACGGGCGTGACGACGACTGCGACGGCCTCGCGGACTTACGCGACCCGGACTGCCGCCGCGCCAACGGGACGTGTGTCACGGCCGCCACCGTTCCGGGCACGGGCGTCTACGCCGCGGGCACCGGTGGGCTCCGTGACGACCTGACGCTGGGATGCGGCCCGGGCGGCCCCGAGGCCGTCTTCGCGTTCACGGTCACCGAGCCCTCGACGCTCGAGGCGAGTCTCGTCGGTGCGCCCCTCGGTAGCGCGCTCGCCCTTCGGGGCCCCGGTACGGTCAGCGTCTGCGAGGACGACGCAGGGGAGGCCGCCGGTCGGTGCGCCACGGCCGTGAGCTTCGTGAGCCCCGCCCGCCTCTTCGTGGATCGAATCGCTCCCGGCACCTACTGGCTCATTGCCGAGAGCCCCCGCGAGGCGGCCTTCGATCTCGCGCTCGACCTCGGCCGTGCACCCTCCACGCCGGCCTGGGACGCATGCGCGACGGCACCGCGGCTCGGGCGCGGCCGCGCCACCCTGAGCGGCCGCTGGAACCTGCTCGCGGACCGGCATGCCGCCGCAGAATGCGGGGGCCCGGGAAGCACGGACGCCTGCTACCGCATCGACCTCGATGCGCCGGCCGACGTCGATATGCGCTTCGGGTCCTTCCTCGCGAGCGGCGCTCCCTCCCCGGGGGTCGTGACGCTCCTGGGCGATCCCGAAGCGCCCGCCGCGAGTGGGCTCGCGTGCTCCGTTTCTGCCGCAGCCAGTCATGGCTTCCGGAGCGAGAACCTGCCGGCCGGGACCTACTACGCGCTCGTCGAGCGCGGCGAGCTGGCAGCGACCTCGTTCGTGCTCGACGCCTTCGTGGCCCCTCCCACCGTCCGTCCACCGTGCGACACCTGCGCGCTCGCTTGCGATGCCGATCGTACGAGGGTGCGGAGCCGGCTGACGGACCTCCGGCTGGATCGGACGACGCTCGGCTGCGGCGCGTCGCTGGGCCCGGGGTGGGTCGACGCGACCTACACCTTCACGACCACCCTTCCGGGCGAGAGCGTGCGGGTGGACGTGGTGTCGCCCGGACTCGTCGCCTTCGCCATCGACGACGCGAGCGGGACGTGTCCGCCCGTCTCGGCGTCGTTCTGTCAGGCCGGTAGCGGGACCTTCCGTCGCACGCTGAGTGTGCCCGAGGTGGGGACTCACCGTCTCTCCGTCGCAGCGCTCAGCCTGCCCGGGGACCTCGAGGTCGAGGTCACGCCGAGTGGCGTCGTCCGCTGACGCTGCCCCGGCGCGTCAACGAATGAAGTAGCCGCTCACGCGGTACGTGCCGTCCGGGTCCCGCATGGGCGTCACCGTCTCCGTGGCGTCGGCCCTGTTCGCGAAGGACGTACGGAGCTCGATGACGACGTAGTCGCCGTCCGGCGCGCCGGGGAGCGAGCTCCGAGGCGTCATGCGCACGACCTCGCGCTCGAGCACGTCGCCGACGGGCGCCCGCACGCCGCGCACCATCGTCACCCAACGCTCCTTCGACACGGCGCCACGGAAGTACGCGGCCGCTTCCTCCCAGCTCTCCTCGTAGTCGCCCTCGTCGACGAGCTCGAGCCACGCGAGGGCCGCGGCCCGCGCGTCCTCCGGCGCGCTCTCCGCGTCGTCCGAGCCGCCGCAGGTCCAGGCGAGCGCCATCGCCCCCATCAGCATCGCCACGAGCCAGCGCATCTTCACCCCCTTCGAAGAGACCAAGGCGCGGGGCGCGGCGTTCATTCCGCGCGCGCCTCCATCGCAGCGGCGCGCCTCCTGGCCGCGCCCCGCGTCCGGCCCCGACCCGGGCCGCGGGCGCGCTCCTCCGGCCACGCCGGCGCTCCTGGCCGCCGCCGACCTTAAGAGGCCTTAAGTGGTTCCGGAGCCGGGGCGGAAGCACCTCTTCCTCGTGGCCGGTCGCGTCGCTTGGCGCGGATCGGCGGGAGGAGAAGAGGCGAATGAAGCGGCTCGAAACACTGGCTCTGGTACTGGCTCTCGGCCTACCCCTCGGGTGCGGCGACACGGCATTGCCCACCCCCGGCGACGATGCGGGCTTTCCCGTCATGGACGCGGGCGTTCCCCCGGACGACGCCGGCGCGGACGATGGCGGCATCGCGGACGACGCCGGCGCGGACGATGGAGGCATCGCGGACGACGGCGGCATCGGGGACGACGCTGGGGGAGGCGAAGACGCCGGTCCGCCCGTCAATCCGCCGGTGATCACGTCGCCGGGAGCGGTGACGCTGGTCGAGGGAAGACCCCTCGCGTTCACCGTGGAGGCGACGAGCACGGAGGCGATCACCTTCGGACTCGGCGGGCCCGACGCGCCGCTCTTCGCCCTGGACCCCGTGAGCGGCGAGCTCAGCGCGCAGGACCCCTCGGCGCTCAACTTCGACCTGCCGCCGGACCTCGACCAGGACGGCATCTTCGAGCTCACGCTCACGGCCACGAACGTCGGCGACACCACCGAGGCGCCCCTCACCATCACGCTCCTCGACGACGCCATCGACGACTTTGCCGGCACGAGCATCCCCGTCGGCGAACAGCCGCGCGCGCTGGCCGTGGGTGACCTGAACGGCGACGGGCGCCTCGACGTGGTGTCGGCGAACCGCGGCAGCAACGACGTGAGCGTCCTGCTCCACCGCGACGAGGGACTCTTCGCGCGTGCCCAGCTCCCCATGGGGCAGGGGCCGCGGGACGTGGCGCTCTCCGACCTCGACGGCGACGGCGCCCTCGACGTGCTCACGGCCAACGAAGCGTCCGACGACGTCACCGTACGGCTCGGCAATGGCGACGGCAGCTTCGGCGAGCCCACGGCGTTCGCTGCGGGGGACCGGACCGTGGGCCTCGCGGTAGCGGACCTCGACGGCGACGGCTTCGACGACGTGGCGACCGCCAACGATCGCTCGGACGACATCGCGCTGCTCTTCGGCAACGGTGACGGCACCTTCCGGGAGCCGCTCGCCATCGGTCGCA
>JBCDGX010000346.1:0-6461 GCA_038750805.1 Myxococcota bacterium | reverse complement strand
GTCCCCGCCGACGAGGGGGGCGTCCCCCGAGACGCCCGCGCTGTTGACCAGCACGTCGACCCCGCCGTGCGTTGCGCGGAGCGCGTCGAACGCTGCCCGCAGCTGCGCGAGCTCCCGGAGCTCGACGCTGCGCCACGCGAAGTCTCGCCCCTCGAGCTCCTCTCCGAGCGCCTCGAGCGCCTCCGCCCGCCGGCCCCAGCCGACCACGCGGAGCCCTTCGTCCGCGAGGCGCCGGGCCACGGCGCGACCGATCCCCGCCGACGCCCCGGTCACCAGCGCGACCTTGCCGCGCCATCGCGCCATCCCTTCGCCGCCCCTGGAGACCATGGCGGGAGCATGCCTGCTCGGCGCGGTGCGTGTTAGCGCCGGGGCGCGACGGTGAGGCTCGTCGGGGTGCGCCCGCGGGCCCGCGCTCGCTTCACGATGGCGTCGGCGTCGGCCCACCAGGCCTCGGCGTCGCTGCGTCGCCAGCGCGGCCCTGGGAGGGCCCGAAGCGCGGCGGCGAGCTCCCCCGCGTCCGCCGGGCGCTCTCCCGGGTCCTTGGCGAGGCAGCGGAGCACCAGCGCCTCGAGCTCCGCGCTGACGTCCGGCGCGAGCTGGCGGAGCGGCGTCGGCGCCGAATGCAGGTGGTGTCCGAAGACCTCGATGGTCGATCCGGAGAACACGGGCGCGCCCGTCAGGAGGAAATGCGCGACGGCGCCGAGCGCGTAGAGGTCCGCCCGCGCGTCGACGCGCTCCGGCGATGCCAGCGCTTCGGGCGCCATGTAGAGCGGTGTGCCCTGCACCGTGTCCACCTGGCTCAGGCCCGGGTCGCCGGCCTCGACGTCCTTCACGAGCCCGAAATCGAGCACCTTCACGACGTCCGGGACGCCCCCGCGGCGGCAGAGCATGAGGTTGTCGGGCTTCACGTCCCGATGGACGAGGCCGAGCGCGTGCGCCTCCGCGAGCGCGTCGGCGGCCTGACCCAGGAGGTGCACCGCGCGCGCCTCCGGGAGCGGTCCGAGCTCGTCGACCAGGCTCTGGAGGCTCAGGCCCTCGAGGTACTCCATCACGTAGAAGAAGACCCCCTGGCGCGTCCGGCCGAAGTCGAAGATCGCGACGGTGTTCGGATGCGTGAGCCGGGTCGTCTCCTGCACCTCGCGCTCGAAGCGCGCCACGGCGCGTTCCCCGGCCTTGGTGCTCGGGAGGAGCTTGAGGGCGGCCGGCCGGCGGAGCATGCGATGGCGCGCCTTGTAGACGACGCCCATGCCGCCCTCGCCGAGCTTCTCCTCGAGCGTGTACTGGCCGAGCTCCTGCGCGGCGCGGACCTTCGCCTCGAGGCCGTAGACCACGTGGCTGATCACCGCGGCGACGAAGGCCGTGCCCACGCTCGTGAAGACGCCGAGGGCCACGGGGAAGTCATCGGAATGATCCCGCATCCCCTGCCCCTCGTAGGCGGCTGGGACCTCGACGATGATTCCCTCCCAGCCGCGCACCGCGAAGAAGGTCGCCACGCTCCCGGCGACGAGGGCCACCAACGCGCTCAGCCATGGGGGACTCGGGATGAGCCCGGCGCGGAGGAGCACGACGAAGGTGATGAACACGGGGATGAAGATCGCGAGGGCGCCGCCGACCCCGGTGATGGGCGGAACGACCGGGAGCACGGCGAGCGCGCCGGTGGTCATGGCGACGCTCCCGAGCTCCACGGCGCGGCTCAGCGCGAGGGGATGGGACCCGCGGCGCATCAGCCACCAGCCCGCCGCGTTGACGGCGAGGGCCGTCAGCGACGCGACCCGGGTGCTCGAGAAGATGGGCTCGCCGGGGGCGGGCACCGACCAATCCGCCGCCAGCGCGAGCGCGAAGAAGACGACCGTGAAACCCGCGAAGGTCCGGACGCGGCTCTGCAGGTGCGCCCGGGGGTCTTCGAAGAGCTCGGCCATCTCCCCCTTGTACACGGAGCGCCGCGCCGGCGACGCCAAGAGACGCGTCGTTCAGCCGTCCGCGTAGAGGCCCTTCGCGTAGGCGGGGCCGTAGTGCGCCTCGAGCTCCTCGAGGCTCGTCGCGGGCGCCTCGATGGCCTTCACGATCTCGGCGCGGCTGGGCATGGCCTCCGGCGTCCAGGCGTCAGGGGCCCAGAGGCGGCTGCGCATGAACGCCTTCGCGCAATGATAGAAGAGCGTCTCGATCGCGACCTCGAGGGCGAGCTTCGGCCGATGGCCGTTCACCACGAAGGCGTCGAAGTAGTCGCCGTCGCGCACGATGCGCGCCTTCCCCTCGATGCGGAGCGTGTCGCTCCGGCCTGGGATGAGAAAGATCAGGCCGACGTGCGGATTACCGAGCACGTTGTGGAATCCGTCGGCGCGCTTGTTGCCGGGGCGCTCCGGGAGGGCGATGTGCGCGTCGTCGATCACGTGCACGAAGCCGGGCGGATCGCCCTTCGGCGACACGTCGCAGCGACCCGCCGCGTCAGCGGTGGCCACGAGGCAGAAGGGGGAATGGGCGAGCCAGCGCCGGTCCATGGCGTGGAGCGAGCGGCGGTCCTTGCCGGCCGCGCGGGCGCTGGGCTCCCCCAGGATCGCGCGAAGCTCGGCGGCGTCTCGGACGACGTGCGGCGAGGGTCGGGCCATGCCCACGGGTAGCGAGTCTCCGTGCGCGATGCACGCGCCCATCACGGATCATCCCCGTTCGGGGTATGTTCCGTGGATGGCCACGCTCGCCGAGATCGACGCGCTTCGCGATACCGATCGTTCGGCCGCGCTCGAAGGCTACGCGGCGCTTCAGGACCGCATCGCCGTGAACGACGCCGAGCGCATCCTCTGGCTCGCCGACCAGGTCGCGCCGCCGCCGCCGCCGGAGCTCGGCCGGCTCTTCGCGCGCGTCTCCGATGCCGGCGATGCGCCCTTGCGGCGCGCGGCCGAGCACGCCCAGGCGACCATCGCGTGGTTCGCCGGTCGTCGCGAGGAGGCCGAGCTGCGCTGGTCGCGATGCATGCACGCGGCCGACCGGGATCGCGTCTGGATCCGTACCTGCCTGAGCCTCTCGATGGCCCTCGGCGCCCGGGGCTGCCTCTTCGAGCCGGTGGTGCTCTCGGGGCTCGGGGCGCGGGCAGCGGCGGACCTCGGCGAGCCCTACCTCGAGGCCTACGCGGCCTTCGCCCGGGCGTCGCTTCTCCTGGACATGGGAGACACCGCTCGGGCCGAGGCCGCGGCGCGGGACGGGAGCGAAGCGGCCGCCGCGGTCCGTTGCCCAGGGCGCGGGCGCGTCGTGGCGTACATGCGTTTCGACGTCCGCGCGGACCTCCATCAGGCGCGGGGCGCGCTCGACCAGGCGCTGCTCGAACGGGAAAAGCAGCTCGCCTGGCTGAAGGGGCACGGTGCGGGCCAGGGCCCGGTGCTTGCCGAGGTCCACGGTCGCCTGCTGGCCTTGAGGTACGAGCTCGAGCCCAGCCGGCGGCGTTCCACGCTGGCCGCCATCGCGCGCCTCCCGGATACCTACCGGCTCGGCCCCGGCTGGGCCGGCGACGGCTTGCGCGACCTGCTTCTGCTGCGGCTCCGGGACGCCGTCGAGCGCGGTGCGGCGGCGGAGGCGCGGAAGACGGCGCGTTCGCTCCTCGACGACCTCGCGGCGGACCGGCACGCCTCGCGGCGCGTGCGGACGGCGACGCGGGTGGCCCTCTCGCTCGCGCCGCTCGAGGACGACGAGGGCCTCGCCCGGAAGGCCCTGGAGCTCGCGTCCCAGGCGAGCCTCCTCCGGATCCTGGTCGCGGCGCGGGTCACGCGGGAGATCCCCGCTCTCGCGCACGCCACCACCGAGGATTGGGAGATCCTCCGGGCCTATCGGGAGCATCTCCGCGCGGAGCAGCAGGCGGTGCTCGAGACCGTCGCCACTGTGCTCGAGCCGGGCGTCGCGAGCCTCGAGTTCCTCGTCGAGGACGGGAGCCTCTCGATCTGCGCGTGGTGCCAGGGCGTTCGCACGGCGCACGACACCTGGCTCCCGCTGGCGCATTACGTCCCGACCGATACGGCCTTCGCCGTCTCCCACGGGATCTGCCCAGCCTGCGTCGGCCAGTACTTCGACGCCTGAGCGTTCCGTTCGTGGAACGCCGCCTTTCGGGCCGCCACGCGCGCGAGCGGGGCCCGACTCGGGTGCTGAGCTCGCCCGTCCTTCCATGGACGTGGCGTCCGGTACCTGGAGATTCCCATGTTCAAGATCCTCGCCCTCGCCCTGTGGGCGGCCCTTCTCACCACCGACCACGACTGCTGCTTCGACGACGACGACGAGCGTGCCGAGACCTACGAGGACTGCCTCGCCTCCGTGCCTCAGCCCGATTTCGTCTGCGGCGAGGACGGCCGAAGCTACGCGAGCGTGTGCGACGCGGACTTCGCGGACGTCGACGTCGTCGCCGACGGTCCCTGCCCCGGGGACACGGAGCCGCCCATCTCCTTCGACGTCGTCGCGGACTGAGGGCGCGTCCCGCGCATAACGGGTGCGGGCCTGCTCCGACCAACGTCGCGGCACGCCCGACCCCGATGAGCACTCCTCCGTCCTGGGACGACCTCCGGGTCTTCCTCGCCGCCCACCGCACCGGCAGCCTCCAAAAGGCCGCCGAGCGGCTGGGTATCGGGGTGGCCACCGCCAGCCGCCGCCTCGCGTCGCTCGAGAAATGCGTGGGGGTGCGTCTCTTCGCGCGCTCGCCCGGGGGCCTGCGTCCGACGCGCGCCGCCGCGGCCGTCGTCGCCGACGCGGAGCGCATGGAGCGCCTGGCCGGCGGCATCGCGCGGCGCCTCGATGGGCTTGGCGCCGGCCTGCGCGGGGTGGTGCAGCTCGCCACGACGGGGGGCATCGCCTCCACGGTCCTGGTGCCCTTCCTCCCGGACCTCCGGGCGGCGCATCCGGGGCTGACGCTCGACCTGCTCGTCGGCACGGCGCTCGTCGATCTCGAGGCCTTCGAGGCGGATCTGGCGCTGCGACCGGTGCGGCCGCGCTCCGGCGCGCACCTCGTCAGCCGGAGGCTTCGCCGCACGCGCTACGCGCCCTTCGCGTCGCGTCGCCACCTCGCGCGCCACGGCGTCGGCCGCCCGCTCGAAAGCCACCCCTGGATCGGTCCGGGGAGCGAGCCCGCCGACCATCCCTTCGAACGCCTTCGGCGCCGGGTGGCGCCGGAGAGCGAGGTCGCGCTCCGTGTGGCCGAGCTGCGCACCGCCACGGACGCGGTGCGTGCCGGCCTCGGCGTGGCGCTTCTCCCGGTCAGCCTCGCCCGCGTGCACCCGGACCTGATGGAGCTTCCCATGCCCGAGGCGCAGCCCGAGGCCGAAGGGGCGCTCTGGCTCGTCGGCCACGAGGCCACGCGCTCCACGCCGCGCATCGACGCGGTCTGGGGCTTCCTGGTCGACCTCCTCGGCGAGGAGAACGACGCGGAGGCACCGGGGACGCGGCTCGCGGGCCGCCACCGCGACGCCTTCTTCGGCGCACGCGGGGGCGACCCCGAGCCGGCGGGTTAGCGAACGCCGCAGTCGCCGCAGTCGGTGCCGAACTCGCAGATCGAGAAATCCGAGCCCGGGCCACCGTCGTCGCAGAAGCCGTCGTCCGCGTCCTCGCAGGTGTTCGTGCAGAAGCGAACGCCGCAATCGTTGCAGTCCGTGCCGAGCGCACAGATCGAGAAGTCGGCGCCGGGTCCGCTGTCGTCGCAGAAGCCGTCGTCGGCGTCCCGGCAGGTGTTCGTGCAGATCGCCGCCTCTTCCTCGACGCTGCACGCAGGCACCGGGGTGAGGACGGCCAAGGTCAAGAGCGCGAGCCCGAACCGGGCCCCCCATCGTGCGAAGTTCATCCCATTCTCTTTCCGGGTCGTGAGGACCCGCGAGCCAACACCGCCACCCTACCTCGCCTTGGGTGGCAGATGAGAAGAGCGTGAGGTGCCGCGCCCGGCGACCCGTCCGACAGGGCTCAGTCCGCGCCGGCGTCGGCGCCCGCGTCCGGGCCCAGATCGACCGCCGGTCCATCGATGAGCATGTCCGGAGGATCGCCGCCTTCGTAGGACGTCGGGTCCGTGATCAGCGTGCAGCCCGCGAGCAGCATCGCCGCGAGGACGAGCCTCCCCACGCTCAAAACCTCCCCGTGAGCGCGGCCCCGCCACCCCGGGGCCCGGCCCAGGGCGAGAGCGCCACGGCCCGCGCGTCCTCCTCGCCCGAGAGCAGGAGGAGCACGCCGAGGGTCACGCCGACCAGCGCGACGCCGAGGCCCAGGTCGGCGACGATGGACCGTCGCCGGAGCACGTCGACCTCGCCGCCCGAGCACTCCGGCGCGCAGCCCGCCGCGTCGAGCACGTTGCGCTGGCGGAGCGCGAGCGCGCCGGCGACGGTCGTCACGAGCGCCCCGGCGCCCGCGACGCTGAGGCTCGCGACCACGGCGGCGCTCGGCCCTTCGGCCTTGTGCTCGTCCGCGGTCGTGGCCGCTTCCGCCTGCGCGGCGGTGAAGCTCGGGGC
>JBCDGX010000345.1:0-6470 GCA_038750805.1 Myxococcota bacterium | reverse complement strand
GGTCGCCGGGCTCGTCGGCGCCCTGCCCCTCCTCGTGGTGGCGACGTGGCACGACGTCGCGCGGGTCGCCGTCGCGGCGGGGGCCCGGCCCATCCCCGCGCTTCGTCGGGCGGCGCCCGCGGCCCTTCGCCTCGCGCCGCTCTACGCCCTCGTGCTCGTGCTCCGAGGGCTCTTCGCCGCGGCGCTGCTTGCAGGGCCGGTTCTGCAGCAGCTCGGCCTCGCCGCCCGAACGGCCGTCCGCGGGGCCTGGCTCGCCTTCCTGGTCGCCCGATCGTGATCCCGCCCCATACTCCGGCGGTGCGCACGCTCGTCATCGGGGACGTCCACGGCTGCCGCGCCGAGCTCGAGGCGCTGCTCGCGGCCATCGCCTTCGACCCGGCCGGGGACCGACTCGTGCTCGTCGGCGACGTGGTCGCGAAGGGCCCGGACTCCGCGGGGGCCGTGCGCGTCGCGCGCGAGGGCGGCGCCGAGGCCGTGTGCGGCAATCATGACGCGCGCTGCCTCGGCTGGTTTCGGGCGCTCCGCGCCGGCGAGGCGCCCCCGAAGCTCGGCCCCGCTCATCGCAAGGCGTGCCATGAGCTCGAGGCTGAGGACTGGGCCTGGCTCGACGCGCAGCCCGCGCTCCGGCGCTACGACGACGCCGTGCCCGAGCGGGACCTCCTGGTCGTGCACGGTGGCCTCGACCCCTACCGGGACCCCGAGGAGCTCGCCGCCGAGGCACCGGACCTGGTGATGAACGCGCGGAGCCTGAGCACCGAGGGCGTGCTCACGAAGCGCATCGAGGGGATGCCCTGGGGCGCCGCCTGGCCAGGCCCCGAGCTGGTCGTCTACGGCCACGACGCCGTGCGGGGCCTGCAGCGGCACCCGCACGCCTTCGGCCTCGATACGGGCTGCGTCTACGGCGGCCAGCTCACCGCCGCGGTCTTCGAGGGCGAGCACGCGCCCCGCCTCGTGCACGTGCCCGCCGAGCGGGTCCATTGCGCGCCGAGGGTCGCGTGAGCGACGGGAGCGCGGGCGAGGCGCATCCGGCCGGGAGCCTCGCGACCCTCGCCCCCGGGGAGATCCGCATCGTCCCGCTGGGCGTCGACGCCCACGGGCTGCCGCGGGAGGCGCTCGTGCTCCGCGACGAGAGCGGCGCCCTCAAGGCCTGGGTGAACCTCTGCCAGCACATCCCCATCCCCCTCGACTCGGGGAGCCGGGAGTTCTGGGATCGCGAGAAGCGGCACCTGGTCTGCCTGACCCACGGCGCCACCTACCGGCCCGCGGACGGCGTCTGCACCGCCGGCCCCTGCGAAGGTGAGCGCCTCCAGCCCGTGCCCTTCCGGGTGGAGGGCGACGCCATCCTGCTCTTCGAGCCGCCGGACGACGACGACTAGCGCGACGCCGCTCGAAGCGCGACGCCGCTAGATCGGTTCCGTGTAGTCGACGATGAGGCGCACGCAGGTGCCGTCCTCGAAGCCGCCGCTATCCGAGAAGGCCTCCACCTCGCCGGACGTGCCCATGCCGTCGTCGAAGGTGATCACCCGGTTGTTCGTGTTCTCGGCCGTCGTCTGCGGCGAGTGGTCCGCGAAGATGTCGTTCACGTATTCGCCGAGCACCGTCGCCGGCATGTCCGTCGCGCCGGCCAGCGTGTAGGTCCCGGGCTCGCGCATCCAGGCGTTGCCGATCACGTGCCCCTCGGGCACGCGATGCCCCCAGCCCTCCGGCACGTCCACGGCCCCCGCCGGGAACATGAAGCAGGGCAGCCCGGTGCCGAAGCCGATCACCCCCATGTCCCGGCCTCCGCCTCCTCCGCCGTCCGTGGCCAGGCCCGCGTCGTCCCCGCCGCCGCCGCCCGGAGCCTCCGCATCGTCGCCCCCACACGCGAACGCCAGAAGCGCCCCCACCACCCAAACACCGAGCCGCATGCACACCTCCCCACCGGGCGCGCTCGTGCTCGTCGCGCGTGCCCGATGTGCGAAGAGTCACCGATGCGTGAGGGAACGCGCAATCCACCTCCGTCCCCGAGCGGTGAGGGGGCGCAGCGGCGTCAGGGCGCGGCAGGCGCGCCCGCGTCAGCTCGCGGCGGCGGTACGCACGGCCCACGCGGCGGGAGCCGAGAGCGGCCCGATGTCCGCCCAGGGCACGTCCTCCGAGTGCTTCACGACCTCGGGCCGGGCCGTCAGCACCTCGCAGCCCTCCCGGGTCACGGCGATGGTGTGCTCGAACTGCGCCGAGAGGGTCCGGTCGGCCGTGAGCACGGTCCAATCGTCGTCCTGAAGCTCGGTCTCCTTCCGGCCGAGATTGATCATCGGCTCGATGGTGAAGACCATGCCCTCGCGGATGCGCTTGCCCGTGCCGCGCTGCCCGTAGTGGGGAATCTGCGGCTTCATGTGGAACTCGCGCCCGACGCCGTGGCCGACGTAGTCCTCGACCACGGAGCAGCCCCGGGCGTGCGCGTACTCCTGAATGGCGGCGCCGATGTCGCCGATGCGCGCGCCGTGCTTCACCTGTGCGATGCCGAGCTCGAGGCAGCGGCGCGCGGTCTCGACGACGTGCTTCGCCTCCTCGCTCGGTTCGCCGACGTAGAGGGTCACGCTCGTATCGCCGTGGAAGCCGCGCTCCTTCGGCAGGTAGGTCGTGACGTCGACGTTGAGGATGTCGCCGTCCTTCAGGACCTGCGGGCCCGGGATGCCATGGCAGACGACGTCGTTGAGCGAGGTGCAGACGCTCTTCGGAAAGCCCTTGTAGTTGAGGGGCGAGGGGTAGGCGTCGTGCGCGACGACGAAGTCGTGCACGAGCGTGTTGATGTCCTCGGTCGTCATGCCGGGACGGAGCTTCTCGCCGACCATCACGAGGGTCCGCGCGGCCAGCTGACAGCTCTCGCGCATCTCCCGGAGCATCCGCGCGTTCATCACCTCGACGCTCATCCCGCCTTCGTAGGACGGCGGGCCCCGGCTCGCAACGGCGCGCCGTGCGCGGACGGCTACAGGTCCTTCTGGAGGAAGCGACCGCGCTGGTAGTAGGCGCCGTAGGCGAACATCCCGGCGATGTTGCCGAAGGCGATGACGGCCCAGAGCCAGCTCCGCGGGAGCTCGGCGACCTGGACGATGACGTAGGCCGCCGGGACGACGATGAAGCCGAGCACCGCGCTGTCGACGAGGAGGCTCTGGAGCGTCGCGCCGGCGCCCGTCATCGCCTGGCTGAGCACGATCATCGCGCCGAAGGCGACGTAGGTGAAGACGACGGTCCGCACGTACTCCGTCGCCACCTCGATGACGACGGGGTCGTCGTCGAAGAAGCCCACGATGGGCTCGGCGTACTGGAGGTAGAGGGCCGCGAAGACGGTCATCATCAGCGCGTTGAAGCCCGCCGCGTACCAGCCGGCGGCCTTCGCCCGGGCCTCGTTGCCGGCGCCGAGGTTCGTCCCGACGAAGCTCGAGGCCGCGGCGCCCCAGCCCATGCCGATGAAGATCACCATGGTCTCGAGGCGGAGGCAGACGCTGAAGGCCGTGAGCGCCGACTGGTCCTCCTCGGTCGTGTAGGCGACGTTGAGGAGCGCGATGTAGAAGAGCGTGGCGAGCACGCGCACGACGAGCTGCGCGCTCGAGGGCCAGCCGAGCTCCCAGAGCTGGCGGAGCTCCTTCCGGAAGGGCCGGAGGTACACCGGGTGGAAGCGCGGCCCGCTCCGGCGCCGGAGGATGAGCACGAGGCCGACGAGCACGGGCCCCGTGCGCGCGATCAGCGTCGCCCAGGCCGCCCCGAGCACGCCGAGGCGCGGGATGCCGAGGGCCGCGGCGATGGGCGGGCCGAAGCTCAGCACCTCCGGCGCGTCCCCGGGCCCGTAGATGAAGAGGACGTTCAGGAAGACGTTCGCGACGTTGCCGCCGATGAGGAGCGAGGCCGCCGTCTTCGCGTGGCCGAGGGCCCGGAGGATGGACGTGACCTGGAGCAGGAAGAAGATCGAGTAGCAGCCGCCGACGATGATCTGGAGGTAGCCGACGCCGAGGTCCGCGGCGGCGCCCTTCACGCTCATCACGTCGCGGATCACCCAGTTGGCGCCGAAGAGACCGATGGCCCCGAAGGCGAGGCTCATCACGCCGACGAGGAGGAGCGACTGCCAGGAGACGCGGCGCACGCCGCGCAGGTTGTTGCTGCCGAGGTGGCGGCTGATGAGCGCGACGCTCGCGACGCTCACGCCGTTCGAGAGGATCGTCGCGACGGCGGCGATCATGTCGCTCACGCCGATCGCAGCGATGGCCTCGGACCCCTCCTCGAGGCGGCTGATCATGAAGAGGTCGACGAGGTTGTAGGCCGTGTGGAGGACCATCCCCACGACCAGGGGCCCGCCGAAGCGCAGCACGCCGAGGCTCAGGGAGCCCTCGAGGAGGCGCCGGCGGTTCTTGTCGTTCTTCGTCTCCCCGCGGGCCGGGGGGGCGGTCTCGGCCGGGGCCTCCATCGACGCGCGCAGCCTACGACATACGGGCGCGGCGCACCCCCTGGCGTGCCCCTTCGAAGCCGGGGCGCTCCCGCCGTTGACGTTCCCGGCGCGTGCGGCTAGGTACGCGAGCACCGAGGCACCGATGGCTGAGCACTACAACAACGTCACCATGAGCGAGCAGTCGGCGAAGAACGTCGCCCGAGACGACGCGTTCTGGACGGGCCCGAAGCTCATCGTCCTCTGCGCCGTGACCCTCGGCGCCGCGCTCTTCCTGCTCTGGGCGATGTCGGTCAACCTCATCGGTCCGACCATCCACGAGTGAGCCCGCGGGCGCTCCGCGCGCCCGGCTGCGACGAACACCGCGCGACGGAAAAAGATGAGCCCGACGGGGGCAACCGTCGGGCTCGCGCTGATCGATATGGCGGGGCGACGCCTCGTCCAGCGCGCGTCCCCGGGAGGGAGGACGCCGAGCCGGTGCCGAGGCACCAGCGTCGTTCGTGGGCTCGGCCTCAGCCGAAGTCGAAGTCGAGCTCCTTGGGCTCGTCGTCGTCGAGGCTGTTGTCGCGGCCGGGGTTGTAGGTGGCGTCCGCGTAGAGGTCGTCCAGGGACCATCCCGCCTTCATGTGCGGCGCGATCTCCTCGCGCTCGAAATCCGCCAGCGATCGATAATGCTTCGGTCCAAAGCGCTTCATCCCCACGTCCTCATCGGCTCGAGAGGACCCCGTAGATGTCATCCGTGCACCTACGTTGTCCTACATTCGCCGACACCCTAGGCAGGCGCCCGATCGGGGGCAAAAAAGGCGCTCGATCTCTTTCCACAGGCAGGCCGTGGGGCTGTGGATGACCCGTGAATTACGAGCGATCCGCGATCCAAGGGCAACGGCATCCCCTGGCCAGGGTCGCGCCCAGGTGGTAAGCACGACCTCCCATGGGTAGGGTGGTTGCGATCGCGAATCAGAAGGGCGGCGTCGGTAAGACGACCACCGCCGTGAATCTCGGCGCCAGCCTGGCGGTCGCGGAGCAGCGCGTGCTGCTGATCGACCTCGATCCGCAGGGCAACGCCTCCACCGGTCTCGGCACCTCGCCGAGCACCGTGAGCATCGGGAGCTACGAGGTGCTCCTCGGCGAGGCGAGCCTCGGCGGCGCCGCGCGGGGCACGGAGATGCCCGCGCTCGACCTCGTCCCCTCGACGCAGGATCTCGTCGCCATCGAGCGCGATCTGCTCGACGCGGACGATGGCCCGCAGCGCCTCCGGAAGGCCCTCGGGTCGCTCCGCGAGAGCTACGATTTCATCCTCATCGACTGCCCGCCGAGCCTCGGCATGCTGACGATCAACGCGCTCACGGCGGCGGACCTCGTGCTCGTCCCCCTCCAGTGCGAGTACTACGCGCTCGAGGGGCTCTCGCAGCTCGTGGGCACGGTCGAGCGCGTGCGCGCGTCGCTCAACGCCTCGCTGCAGATCGGCGGCGTGCTGCTCACGATGTTCGACGCGCGGAACAACCTGGCGAACGAGGTGGCCGAGGAGGTGAAGCGTCACTTCCACGTCTTCCGCACCGTCATCCCGCGGAACATCCGCCTCGCCGAGGCGCCGTCCCACGGCAAGCCCGTGATCCTGTACGACGCGTCGAGCCGCGGTTCCTTCGGCTACTTGAACCTCGCCCGGGAGATCCTCGAGGACCTCCCGGAGGCGGCCGCCTGAAGCGCGGGGCATGGCGTCGAAGAAGCCGAAGCCCCGGCTCGGACGCGGCCTCGACGGGCTCCTTCCGCCGCCGCCCGCCACGCGTGGGCCCGCGCCGCGCGGGGTCGCGACGGCGCGCATCGAGGAGCTGCACCCGAACAAGGAGCAGCCCCGGCGCTACTTCGACGAGGTGGCGCTCGGCGAGCTGAGCCGGAGCATCGCGGAGCACGGCGTGCTCGAGCCGATCCTCGTGCGCGAGCGGGGCAAGGCCGGCGGCTACGAGATCATCGCGGGCGAGCGGCGCTGGCGGGCGGCGCAGAAGGCGGGGCTGAAGGAGCTGCCGATCTTCGTGCGGGAGCTCGGCGACGAGGC
>JBCDGX010000344.1:0-6474 GCA_038750805.1 Myxococcota bacterium | reverse complement strand
CTCGAAAAGGACCCGGAAGCGCGGCCGCCGAGCGCGGCGGAGCTCTCCCGTCGCCTCGCCGCCTGCGACGTGCCCGCCTGGACCCACGCGGACGCCCGCCGCTGGTGGGACCTCAAGACATAGCGTGCGCCCGAAGGTCGTCGGAGGCTCTCAGGCGACTGCAGGCAGAACGCAGGCGAGGAGCCCTCTCTCGAGGGCCAGGACGTCCGGGAAGAGGTCCCCTTCGATGATGACCTCCACGCGCGAGTCCCGGCGGTAGCCGCTCGGTCTCAGGTCCGTGGCACCGCCGGCGAGGTTGAAGCTCCACCACCCCTCGTTGGTCCTGAAGACGGCCTTCGTTCGGCGGGCGCCCGGCAAGGACGCGAGGCGGTCCAGCCAGCGCGAGACGCCTTCGGCATCGAAGACGAGGCCGTTCCAGCCGACCCAGCCGACCGTCGAGGTGGTGTCCGAGCGGTGTGCGCGCGGCACGAGTGGCCGCGAGGCGTCGCACGTGACCGCGTCGTAGGGATCCCCGTGGCCGTGGTGCCCGTGGTCCGTCCCATGCTCATGACCGGCCCGTTCCCGCGGAACACGGCGGCCGCGGGCCGCGTCGAGGTGCTCCGCCGCAAGGCGACCGCGTTCGAGGTGAGCCACGACCGCCTTCGGCGGGAAGAGTGCCTTCGCCCAGGTGTCGAAGGCCGCGAGCTCCTCGGGCACGGCGAGGTCCGTCCGCCCCGCGAGGAGGACGTCGGCGGCGTCCACCTGGTCGCGGACCTCGGGGCGCCGAAGGTCATCGCGAAAGCGCTTCGGGTCGAGGAGGCAGACGATGGACCGTACCTCCACCGATTCGCGGATCCCCGGGCGCTCGAGCGTCTCGAGAATGCCCGAGAGCGCGGCGAGTCCCGTGGGCTCGATCAATAGCCGGTCCGGGCGATCCTCGAGGAGACGCGACAATGACATCGCGAACATCAGACCGGCGCTACAGCAGATGCACCCGCCCGCGACCTCGCGAAGGGCGGTACCGGGCGCGCCCGCGCCGTCTGCCATGAGCGCGGCGTCCAGCCCGACGAGCCCGTACTCGTTGACCAAGACCGCCCACCGCTCCTCGAGGGGCTTCTGCGCGAGGAGGTGGTTGATCGTGGTCGTCTTCCCCACGCCGAGCGGGCCACCGATGACGTTGACGGCCGTGCGCTGCGAAGGAGTCTTCATCGCCGTACGCCGTAGCCGAGCCATGCGGCGAGCGGCACTTCGACCGGGCCCGCTCCGAGCGTGTCGGCCAGTACCGTACGGAGCTGGGCGGCGAGCGAGTCGAAGCTCGTCGGGTCCGTGTTCTTCTTGGCCATCATGAAGCCCACGTGCGAACGGAGCATCTCCGATGCGAGGGCGTCGGCCGACGCGAACCGGAGCACGTGTTCGAAGCGCTCGACCGTGACCTCGAAGCCCGCCGCTCCCATCTCGTCGCGAATCTCCGCGGGGTCCGAGAGGGGCATGGCCGGCGTCGCGCCGTCGTCGAGGGGCGCGGCCTCGCCGGTGCGGAGCAACGCGCCGGCCCGCGTGAAGGGGTGTGCCGCGTCACGAGGCACCCAGCTCCCGACGACCGCGCGGCCGCCGGGCCGGAGGACGCGAGCCAGCTCGCGAAAGCCAGCCTGGCGGTCCGGGAAGAGAAAGAGCCCGAACATCGAGAAGGCCACGTCGAAGCAGGCGTCCGGGAAGGGGAGGTCCTGACCGTCGCCGACCCGCGTCTCGAGCTCGACGCCCCGCCGGGCCGCCCGGGTGCGCACGCGCTCGATCATCTGCGAAGAGAAGTCGAGGGCGGTCACCCGGGCGATCGCGGCGGCGGGAAGCGCCAGTGTTCCGGGCCCCGTCGCAACGTCCAGCACGTGTTCGCCCCGGGCCACCTTCGCGAGGCGTAGCGCCGCGATGGCGTAGGGCTCGAAGTGCGCAGCCGCGGTCTCCGCGTAGCCGTGCGCGACGAGGTTCCAGGGTTCGGGCTGGGTGACGTCCATGGGCCTCGGTGGGGCGGGGATCGCTAGGAGGCGGTCCCGACGAACTGCACGAGCTTCACCTCGTGCTCCCGCGCGACGAGCTCCGCGGCCTTCTCGCCGATCATCATCGAGGCTGCGTTGGTGTTGCCGCTGACGATGTTCGGCATGACGCTCGCGTCGGCGACGCGAAGGCCCGCGACACCCTTCACCTTGAGCGTCGGGTCCACGACGTCCCCGATGCGACAGGTCGAGACGGGGTGATAGACGGTCAGCGAGTAGTGGCGGATCATGTCCTCGAGGAGCGCGTCGCTCGGACCGGCCGCCGCGTCGTAGCCGTGCTTCTCCGCCAGGGCCGGCGGGACGATCAGCTCCCCGAGCCCGTCGCCGGGCCAGTGCTTCGCGATCTCGAGGCCCTTGCGCATGATCGCGACGAAGACCTTCGCGTCATGCGGATCGGCGAGGTAGTTCAGGTCGATCTTCGGAGGGTCCTTCGGGTCCGCGCTCGCGAGCGTCATCGAGCCCTCCGAATGCGGCTGCACCGGGTTCGGCAGCAAGACGACGAGCGCCTTGTTGGGGTCGAGCTCCGCCGCGGCGTCCCCGAAGTAGTCTTCGGGGATCCGGAACACGTACTTCCAGATGTCCGGCGTGTAGCCGCAGGTCAGAAAGCCGATCTGTGCGTCATGCGTGTGCGCGTCTCCGAGGCCCGTGTTGAAGAAGGCCACGGCGTCGTAGAGGGACGACGAGGGGATGCCCCGGCCCGTCGTGGCCCACTCCATCAGCCGCCGCTCCGCCTCGGCCTTCACGCCCGCGAGCTCCGGCGGCAGGTTCGCGTCCTCGGCCGGGTCCGCCGGCAATGGGCCGGCCGGCGCGCGGAGGGCGTCGGGGCCGAGGGAGAGGGCGATCTCGGCCATGGTCTCGCCGACGCCCTCGGCGGGGAAGTAGAGGCCCGTGTGGAGGTGATCCTTGAGGTGCTTGCCGACGTCCGGGAGGTCGAGCCTGCACTCGATGCCCACGGCCTCGAGCTCGCTTGCGGGGCCGACGCCCGAGAGCATCAGGAGCTGTGGTGAGCCGTAGGCGCCGGCGCTGAGCACGACCTCGCGGCTCGCCTTCACCGAGTGGCTCTCCCCATCGGACGTTCGGTAGGTCACCCCCGTCGCGCGGAGCGCGTCGCCCTCGCCCTCGAGGTCGAGCCGCTCGACCATGGCGTGCGTGACGACCGTGAGGTTCGCGCGCTGCCCCATGATGGGCTCGAGGAAGGCGTGGAAGGTGGACGAGCGCTTGCCGTCGCGCGTGCTGGTCTGGAAGAGCGAGCTGACGCCGCTGGGGCCGCCGCGCTCCCGGCCGTTGTAATCGCCCTTCGGGAGGCCGGCCGCCGTGGCCGCCTCGACGAACTGGATCGCGCCCGTCAGCGCCGGCTGACGAACGGAGACGCCGAGCGGGCCCTCGAGGTTGTGCGCCTCCCGGTCGATGACGATGTCGTCGCTCGGCGTGAGCCCCTCGGACTTCCGGAAGTAGGGGAGGACGTCGGCGTAGGACCAGCCCGTCGCGCCCCCCTCGGCCCAGGCGTCGAAGTCGCCCGGATGGCCGCGCACGTAGGCCATGTAGTTGATGCCCGAGGTGCCGCCGAGCATCTTGCCCCGGGGCACCATCATGCGGCCCGGGGTCGTCAGGCCCTTGCCCACGCCGCCGGCGTCGCCCTCGAACATCCAGTCCGTCTCGGGGTCGTTCTGCAACGAGGCGACGGCGGCCGGCATGGCCTCCGCGGGCGGTGGCGTGCCCCCCGCTTCGAGGAGGCAGACGCGCACCCCCGGGTCCTCGCTCAGCCGTGCTGCGACGATGGCGCCGGCGGACCCGGCCCCCACGACGACGAAATCAAACGGACCGTTTCCGTCAGCCATCACTACCCCTTTTCCCCGGTGGTGCCGCGGCACCCGCCGCGGCGCTTTCGAAGTAGCTGGAGCGGCGTCCCGATTGCAACACCGCCCACCGGCGGCGGAGGCGGCTGCGGGGAGCGCGGCCCTCGATCAGTGGCAGTGATCGATATGGCAGATGTTCGAACAGCAATCCGAGGCTTGCCGGCAGGTCGAGCCCGGCGGGAAGCACATGGGCCCGCTGCTCTCGGCGCAGACGCCGAAGGTGCCGAGCGACGGGTCGAGGGCCACGCAGCGCTGCGGCGCCGGGCACTCGGAGTCCTCGCAGCAGGCGTCCATGCACACGCCCCCGGAGCAGCGAAGCCCACCGGCGCACCACGGGCCGGCGGAGTTGTCGCAGGCCTCCCCGAGCTGCTGGTCGGCGGGCGGAGGGAAGCACGCGACGATGGGTCGGCCCTCCTCGTCGATGGCGATGTCGCATGCCTCGTCGGCGGCGCAGCCCGCGTTGTTCGCCGGGTTGCAGAACGAGTTGCGGAGGATCCAGCAGCTGAAGGGGAGGCCCTCGTAGCGCGGCAGCGGTTCGCCGGCGTCCGGCCGCACCACGCCGCTGTCGGTGGACGGCATGCCCGCGTCCGGCATTCCGGAGCCCGCGTCGATCTCCGTGTTCCCGGCGTCACCGGGGTCGCCCGCGACGGCGTCCTCGCCGCAGCCGGCCGTGATCAGGAGCGCGAGGAGACCTAGCCGACGCGCATGCATGCCCGAGAACGTCATGAGGAGGACATGCCGTAGATGCAATCCGATTGCAAATGTGCTCGTCACTCTGGCCGACCGAGTACCCGAGTCGCCCGAAGGCCAACAAGCTGCGCGTCGGTCGCAAGACGCGCCTCTTCGACGACCCGGGCGGGGCTGGCTACGAGATCGCCAATGAGGTCCTCTCGTGCCCGCAGTGCGCGATGGACTACGAGGAGCTCCGCGCGAAGAGCGGCGGCGTCACGGACCTCGGTGAGACCGACGAGGGCTGAGCCCTCGCCTCAACGGGCCTTGGCTTCGAGCTTGTGCCCGTCGGGGTCGCGCACGAAGGCCGCGTAGTAGCCCTCGCCGTAGCGTGGTCGCGGCCCCGGCCGGCCCTCGTCGCTCCCTCCCGCGGCGAGGGCCGCCGCATGAAAGGCGTCGACCGAGGGTCGGTCCGGTGCCCAGAACGCCAGGTGAAAGCGCGGCGCCTCCGGGAGAGGTTCGCCCGTGACGAAGAGCGCGAGCTCGTCGGCGCCGCCCGGCTCGCCGTAGCCGAGGGCTCCCTCCGTCTGCCAGACCCGCACGATGCCGAGCGGTGCGAGCGCCGCGTCGTAGAACGCGCGGGCGCGGGCCAGGTCGCTGACGCCGAGGGAGAGGTGGCTGACGATCGGCATGCCGCGCTCGCCCCGAGGCTCGCGCATCGGCGCTTCCGGGTCCAATCGGCTGGGCGGGCCGAGGGCTCTGCGGTTCAGGCAGCTCGGATCAGCAGCCGCAGCCGGCGCCGTCCACCGTGAGGACCAGGCGCCGCGCCCCCGTGCCCTCCAACGCCGGCGAGCGGTGCACGGCCCCGCGTGCTCCCTCGCGCCAACGCTTCCCCTTGAGGAAGACCAGGTCTCCCACCTCCGCCTGGACCCGGAGCGCGGGGTCCGGGCAGATGCGCCGGTTGATCTCCGCCGGGTCGCCGGGCACGCCGAGGGCGCTTCGGTCGAGGGCGTGCTCGGGCACGAGCCACGTGCCCGGACCCGCGTAGGTGCAGAGGATCCGGAGCTCGACGTAGTCGCTGTGGAGCTTCCGGCAGTTGTCCGTGTCGGTCAGCGTGAGCTTCGCGCGGAGGTGTCGGCGCCCCGTGAGCGCAGACCAAGTGCGCGCGAGCAGCGCCACGTCGTTCGCGATGCGCTCGTGGAGCGCGCCCTCGCCGAGCGCCGCGAAGACGCCATCGCACGAGGTCCCGGCCTCGACGCGTTCCTCCAGGCTGAAGACCGGGCCGACGCTGCTGCGACGTGCGGCCGCGGCGGCCACGGCGGCCGGGAGGTCGCGGTGCACGAGGACGATGTCCACGTCGGGATGGGGAAGCTGGGCCGCCGCGTTCAGGTCGGGGCTCGCCATCAGCGAGGGCCGCGTCGCGGGGGCCGGGACGAGCGGAGGGGCGGACGCGCGGAAGGGGAAGGGCAGGCGCACGGCCCCAAGTCTCTTCGACTTCCGCGCAAATGCAACTCGGTTGCACGTGAATCTCAGATGCGGTAGCCGTGACCGCATGGACCGCGCCACGCCGATGGCCTCCGCCCGTCTCCCCGTCACCGTGCTCTCGGGCTTCCTCGGGGCCGGGAAGACGACCCTTCTCAACCAGGTGCTCAACAACCGCGAGGGCCGCCGCGTGGCGGTCATCGTGAACGACATGAGCGACGTGAACATCGACGCGGCGCTCGTCGAGCGGGGCGGCGCGGAGCTCTCGCGCACCGAAGAGAAGCTCGTCGAGATGTCGAACGGCTGCATCTGCTGCACGCTCCGGGACGACCTGCTCGAGGAGGTCTCGCGCCTCGCCCAGGAAGGGCGTTTCGACTACCTGCTCATCGAGTCGACGGGGATCAGCGAGCCCATCCCCGTGGCGCAGACCTTCACCTTCGAGG
>JBCDGX010000343.1:0-6504 GCA_038750805.1 Myxococcota bacterium | reverse complement strand
GACGCCGCGGCCGACGGCGCTCACGATGCCGGCGGTGACCGTGTAATCGAGGCCGAAGGGGGAGCCGATGGCGACGGCCCATTCGCCCACCCGGATGCGATCCCGGGGCGCGAAGGTCGCCGCCGGGAGCCCCGTCGCGTCGATGCGCACGACGGCGAGGTCCGTCGCCGGGTCGACGCCGACCACGCGGGCGGGGAGCTCGCGCCCGTCGTGGAGCTTAACCTGGATGCGCTCGGCCCCGGCGATGACGTGGTTGTTCGTCAGGACGAAGCCGTTCGGGCGCACGATCACGCCGCTGCCACCGCCCTGTACGACGCCGCCGGGCGTCCGACCGAAGGGCGTCCGCTGCCCCCCCCGGCGCGCGGCCACGCGGATGGAGACCACGGACTCGGAGGCGCGCTCGGCCACGCTCGCGAAGGCGTCGCCGAGGCGCTGCGCGAAGGCGATGTTCGCCTGCTGCTCCTCGGGACCGGCGAGGGCCGGAGCCGGGGCGAGCGCCGGAGCGAGGGCGAGGCCGAGGGCGGCGATCGCGGCGGCCCCGGCGGGGCGGGCGAAGCGGCGGGAGGACGTCGAAGACATGACTGGCGGGGGAACAGCCCGCCGCGCCGTGCATTCCGCGCGCTGTCCCGACGCGGCGGCCCGTGCTGTATTGCGTCCGTGCGTCGAGTCCTCGCGCAGCGCCCCGAGCGCTACCTCCGCGCCCCCCGCCTCGTCCGGGGCGGCGAGGCGCTCCGCGTCGTCGCCTGGCGGCCCGCCGAGGGCCTCGAGCAGGTCCTCGAGCACCCGGTCGGGGACGCGGGCGCGCTCGGTCCAGAGGCCGTGGTGCACGAGGCGCCGGCCGTCCCCGCCCTCGACGACGCGGGCGCACCCGCGGACGCCTCGAGCGAGCGCCGGGCGGAGAAGGGCGGCTGGCGCGTGCGGGTGGTGCTCGGCGCCGTCTGCGAGGTGCGGGCGACGCCCCCAGGGGGCCAGGAAGTCCTCGTCTGGGCCGCCCGCGGCACGGCGGCCGCTCCTGCCGTCGCGGCCACGGCCGAGGGCGCCTGGGTCGCCTGGCATCACGACGTCCGCGAAGACACGGGCGCCCCCGACGTCGCGAAGTGGATCGCGCTCCGCTTCGTCCGAACGGACGGTAAGGTCCTCGCGCCCGCCGCACCCATGAGGGATCGCGACCGGGACCTCGAGGGCGAGGAGCAGGGCTTCGAGTTCCCGGCGCTCGCCGCCGGCGCGGACGGGGCGCTCGCGCTGGTGGGACGGGGCTCGCACGCGCGCTTCCTGCAGCACCTCGATGCCCGCGGCTTCGGACCGCGACGCGCGATCGGCGAGGCGGGCTGGGGATGCCGCGGGCGCCGGGCGAGCCTCGCGCTTCGCGGGGACCATCTCCTCGTGGCGCATCGCGAGCGCGAGGGCATCGCCGTGGACGTCCTGCCGGCACCTCGCGGTGGCCCCCCGGCGCTCGTGCCCGCGCCCGCCGAGCGACCTCCAGTGCCGCGCGTCCCGGGGCGTCGACGGGCCGATCCGGCCGCGGCGCACGGCCTCCGCACCTACTTCGGCGACATCCAGCAGCACAGCGCGCACTCGGACGGCGTCGGGAGCGCCGAGGAGGTCTATCTCCGAGCCCGGCACCGCTACGGCGACGATTTCGTCGCCCTCACGGACCACGAGTCCTTCCTCGGCAAGCGCATCGGGCCCGGCGAGTGGGCCTACCTCCAGGACGTCGCCGACGCCTTCGAGGACCCAGGCGCCTTCGCGACGCTCCTCGCCTACGAGTGGACGGGGAAGCGCCACCCGGGCCCCGGGCACAAATGCGTGTACGTCCCCGAGCGCCGGCCGATCCTCAGCCGCGACGTGCTTTCCGAGGGCCGGGCACTCGTCGAAGCGATCGCGGCGCAGGGCGGCTTCGCTTCGCCCCATCACGTCGGCTGGACCGGGGCCGACGCGGCCGGGCACACGGAGCGCGGCCAGCCGCTCTGGGAGATTTGCAGCTGCCACGGCTGCTACGAGCATCCGGACCATCCGCTCGGGCAGCGCGGCGAGCTCGCCGGCGAGACGATCCTCGAGATGCTGCGCCGGGGCCTCCGCTTCGGCTTCTCGGCGAGCTCGGACAGCCACGGGCTCCTCTGGCATCACGGCGAGAGCCGGAAGCGCGACCCCTACCGGACCGGGCTCACGGCCGTGCAGGCGCCGCGCCTCGATCGGGCCAGCGTCTTCGAGGCGCTGCGGAGCCGGCGCTGCTACGCGACCAGCGGCACGCGCATCCTCCTCGACGCGACGGCGGACGGACGACCCATGGGGAGCTTCCTCGGCCGCGGACCCTTCGCCGTGAGCGCGCGGGCGCTGGGCACGGCCCGGCTCGCGCGCATGGAGCTGGTCGGTCCGGGCGGCGTGCTGGCCCACGGCACCGTCGACGGAGCGGAGGGCACGCTCGAGGCGCGCGTCGACGCGCCCTTCGCCTACGTCCGGGTGGTCCAGACCGACGGCGAGATGGCCTGGGCGAGCCCCTTCTTCGCCGGAGCCAGGGTCCGCCCCTGGCGGTCGCCGCATCCGTACCTCGAAGGCACGCGAACGTAGGGACTGCGCGGGAATCGACCCGAGGGGCGCCCCTCAGGCGCGGACGTACCGCCGGGAGGCCGCGTAGGGCTGGGCGCGGGGGTCGGCGCGCTTGCGCCGGGCCTCGCGCCACCAGCCGAAGCTCCCGAGCGCCCGATAGACCGGGCCCGGGAGCATGCCCCGGTCGAGCAGCGCCTGCGCGCTCGCGGGGACCGCCTCCCCCCGCGCCACGGCCGCGGCCGCCTCCGCGAAGCTCGCCTCGATGTGGCGCACCATGCCCCCGAGGCGTTCGAGCTCCCGGCCGTGGATGGCCTGGCCGCCGCCGACGCCGAGGCCGCCGAGGTCGCGCATGCCCACGCGCGCTGCGAAGCGCCCGACGAGCCGGAGCGAGGTCTGGGTGTGGACGGTCTCCGGGAAGCCGCAGTTCACGAGCGCGAGCACATCGCGTCCCGCGAGCGACGCCGCGGCCTCGCCGTGCACTCCGGCGAGTACCTCGAGGGCGCGCGTGAGCGGGGCCGGGAGCCCGTCGACGTAGACCGGGGTCACGACGAGCAGGAGGTCCGCGGCCTCGGCGGCCTCCCGCAAGATCGCGTCGTGGCGGCTGGCCTGGGCGAGCTTGCGGCAGCTGATCGCCTGCCGCGCGAGGGGCGTCCCGGCGGTGCGCTCGAGCGCGTCGAGGAAGGCGCGCCCCAGCGCGGCCGAGGTGCTGGTGCCCGGCGCCTTGCCGCTCCCGTTGAGCATCAGGACGTTCATGCGGCCTCCGGAAAGAACTGGTCGCGGGCGGCGACGAAGCGCGCCTTGACCTCGGCGGCCGTCGCGCTGGGCGGAAGGAGCGTCGCGAGCGTCGCCGGCGCGTGGAAGTTCAGGCCGATGCGCCGGGTGACCTCCTGGAAGAGGAGCTCCTCTTCGCGATCCGGCGAGGGCAGCACGCCGATGGTCCAGAGCGACGGGTAGTGCGCGTAGCGCTTCTGGTGGTGCGTCTCGCTCTGGATGCGCTCGAAGTAGGGCGAGAGGTTGCCGAGGAGCCGATCGATGGCCTGCTTCACCGTCGAGCCGAGCCCGCCGAAGGCGACCGGCGTGAGCACCACGAGGAGGTCGCTCCGGGCCACGTCGGCGGCGAGGTGGCGGCCGACGTCGCGCGTCTTGCAGACTCCCGGCGTCGTGGTCCAGCACTCGAAGCAGCCCTGGCAGAAGGCGAGGCGCTCCCCGCGGAGCGCGTAATGGTGAACCGTCGCGCCGCGGGCCTCGAGCACGTCGAGCAGCGGCGGCGCGAGGCGAGCGACGTCATCGCCGGTCGCATGGGCCCCATCGAGGAGCGTCACGGAGAAGACCATGGGAGGACGGGTTGCAAGAGCCGGGCTCATGGTCGCCGGCCCCGGCGGGAGTACCCGGCCGCGGCCGGTCGCGCAGCGCTTGCGCCGAGACGCAGGACCTGCGGGGAAGCGGGTAGGCTCCGGCCATGACCTCGCCCAGCCTCGACCAGGTCCGGGAGCTCCCGAAGATCTACGAGACCGAGGTGCCCGCCGCCTTCCTCGACCGGAACGGGCACATGAACGTGCAGCACTACCTCGGGGTGCACGACGCCGCGGGCTGGCCCTTCTTCCGCTCGCTCGGGATGGACGAGAGCTACTTCACGGAGCGGAAGCTCGGCATCTTCGACCTCGAGCACCACCTCCGCTACTTCGCTGAATGCCACCTCGGCGACCGCATCGCCGTGCACGCCTGGATGCTCGCGCTCCACCGGAAACGCATGCACGCGATCTGGTTCATCGTGAACGAGAGCCGCGCATCCGTGGCCAACAGCCTCGAGTTCGTCTGCACGCACGCGGACCTCGCCGCCCGGAAGACCGCCCCCTGGCCCGACGACGTCTTCGCGGCGCTCGAGCGGGTCCGCGGGAGCCAGGGCACACCGAGCTGGGATCCCCCGGTGTGCGGCGTGATGGGCGTCTGAGGCTGGCGAGGCTCAGTGGGCCAGACCTTCTGGTAGCCTCCCCGGCATGATCCTCATTCGCCGCGCCCTCCCCCGCCTCACCCTGGCCTCCCTGACGCTCGGGGGATGCGGCGGAGACGACGGGTCCACCGTGGAACGGGCCTGCGAGGCGCGGCTCAGCTGCGACCCCGACGCCTTCCGTGCCGAGTACGCCTCGGTCGAGGACTGCGTCCAGCAAGCGCTCGCCGATCAGGCGGAGGTCGCAGCGGAGTACGGTGCCGCGTGCGCGGACGCCTTCTATGCCCTCGCCGCATGCGCGCTGCCGACCTTCGAGGCGACCTGCGAGACGTTCTACTACGAGGGGCCAGGCAGCGAATGCAGGCGCGAGTACCAGTCCGTCACGCTCAACTGCTTCGACTACTACTACTACTGAGCGTTCTCGCCGCGTGACGCAGCGGCACACCGGCGCGCCCCAGCACGTCCCTCGACTGGCCCCGGGAAGGCCTTCTTCCCCTGCGGTGTTAGGCTTCGCGCGCGCGGACGGCCGGCGTCCCGCACAGGTTTTCGCCCCATGATCCACCCCCTTCGCCGTGGCCTCCCCGCCCGGCTCCTCGCCTTCCTCCTCGTGCTGGTGGGCGCCCCTTCCACGGACGCGCAGCGGAGCGCGAACCCCCACGACGCCCGGGTCCGGGGCTTCGAGCGCGACGCGCTCCGCTACGGCGCCCGCGCCGCGGAGAGCGGGCGTGCGCTCCTTCCCATGCTCGAGATCGAGCGGCTCCGGAACGACGCCACGCCCGGCGTCGCCGACGCCGCCCTCGTGCGCCTCGCGGCCAGTCGCCGGCTCCTCCCGCACGTCCGCGCCTATGCGACGATGCTCCGCGGGCTCGGTGAGCTCGCCACCGGCGATCCGAGCGTCGCCGAGGCGACCTTCGCGAGCCTCGGCTACGTCCGCGAGTGGATGATCGTCGGCGCCTTCGACAACGAGGGCAAGACGGGCCTCGACGAGGTCATGCCGCCCGAGGCGGCGCGCTCGGCCACGGTCGATCGCGGCGCCCGCTACCCCGGCCGGGAGCGCGAGGTCGGGTGGCGCGCCTACCCGGCGGAGCTGAGCCCGACGGGCTACGTGAGCTTCGATGCCACCCTCCGCCCCTGGGTGAACGTCTGCGCCTTCGCCGAGACCTTCGTGGACCTCCCCGAGGCCGGTCCGCACACGCTCTGGTTCGGCGCCGCCGGCGCCGCGAAGGTGTGGTTCAACGGCGAGGAGATCCTCCGCGACGAGGCCTACCGGAACCACGACTTCGAGCGCTTCGGCGTGATGGTGCCCGGGCGTCGCGGCGCGAACCGGGTGCTCGTGAAGGTCTGCACCGGCGAGGGCTCCTGGGGCTTCTCGCTCCGTATGGGCGACCGCAACGGCGCCCCGCTCCCGGAGACCCGGGTCCGCGCCCAGGGGCCGACGGAGGCCGCGCCGGCGCCGGCGTCGCCCGCCGCGCTTCCGGACGCTCCGGTGGCGCCCCTGGCCAACCTCGAGGCCCTCGTCGAGGCCCGCCCCGAGGGCCGCAACGGCGCCGCCGCCCGCTTCGACCTCGCGCGCTTCCTGCTCTGGACCGGCGCCCAGGACGAGGCGTGCCGCCGGGTCTTCGAGCTCGCCGCGGCCGCCGCCGAGCTCGACCCGAGCGTCGCGCACCTTCTCTTCGCGTCCGAGATCGCCGAGACCCGCGCCGAGCGCATGCGCTTCGTCGCCCAGGCCGAGGAGCGAAGCCCCCGGGACCCGGCGGTGCGCCTGGCCCGCGCCCAGCTCGTCGCGACGGGGCCGGACCCCGGACAGGCGCTTCGCACGCTCTCCGCGAGCGCGCTCCCCGGGCGCTTCGGCCTCGACGCCGATTGGCTGCTCGCGACGCTCTACGAGCGCCGGGACCTCCCGCGCGTGGCGCTCGCCATCATCGACCGCAACATCGCGCGCACGGGCGGCGCGGTGAGCTGGGTTCGCCGGAAGGGCCGGGCCATCGACAACCAGGGCCGCCGCGCCG
>JBCDGX010000342.1:0-6512 GCA_038750805.1 Myxococcota bacterium | reverse complement strand
GGCTGCCCGTGAGCACCTTGCCGAGGGGCGGCGCGTCGCTCGCGTCGCCCGTGACGATCTGAAAGGCGCCGGGCGCCATGCCGGCGCGCGTGGCGAGCACCCGGAGCGCGAGGGCCGAAAGGGGCGTGGCCTCGGCCGGCTTGAGGACGAGGGGGCAGCCGGCGGCGTAGGCGGCGCCGAGCTTCCGGGTGATCATCGCCGAGGGGAAGTTCCAGGGCGTGATGGCCGCGGCGACGCCGACGGGCTCGCGGAGCACCATCAGCCGCTGCCCCGCCTTCGTCGCGGGGATGACCTCGCCGTCGAGGCGCCGGGCCTGCTCGGCGAACCAGCGTAGGAAGCTCGCGGCGTAAGCGATCTCGCCCCGCGACTCGGCGAGGGGCTTGCCCTGCTCGAGGGTGAGGAGCCGGGCGAGATCCGCGGCGTGCGTGCCCATGAGATCTGCGAAGCGATGCAGCACGGCCGCCCGGTCGCCGGCGAGCGAGGCCTTCATCGCCGGCGCGGCGCCCGTCGCGGCATCGATGGCCCGCTCGGCGTCCGCCGGCGCGCAGCGCGTGACCTCGGCGAGGGTCTCGCCGGTTGCCGGGTCGATCACGGGGACCCGGCGCTCGCCCGGGTGCCAGGTACCGGCGATGAAGGCGTCGCGCTGGAGGAGCTCGGGGTCCTGGAGGTCGAGGGCCATGCCCTCTAGTTACCAGAAGGCAACGGGGTCAGGAGCCGCAGCGGTCGAGGCGATGGAGCACGGGCACGGGAACGCGGCCCCCGGGCGTCGCGACGACCCAAAGGGAACTCCCGTCCCCCGCGACGCGCGAGCTCACGAAGGAGAGGTCCTCGCTCCCGAAGTCCGGCGGCAGGGGCACGAAGGTGGGCGCGCCGACGACGACGCCGCAGGGCGCGCCCCCGAGGGGTTGCGCGAAGAACACCGCCGCGGCGTCGTCGCGGCGCACGTCGAGGGCGTTCCAGGTGAGCCAGGGCTCGCCCTCGAAGGCGACGAGCGCGATGCCGCTCGGCCGGAGCCCGCCCCAGCCGTTCACCCAGCGGTCGAGGCCGATCCGCGCGAGGCCCGCGTCCAGCCTCGCGACGCGAATCCGCCCCTGGTCGAGCGCGTCCTCCTCGCGCTGAAAGCGCCCGACCCAAAGGTCCTCCCCCGTGACGAGCATCGCGAGCGGCGCGCCGGAGGCACCGTCGTCCTCGAACACCTGGGCCCGGGCGCTCACGCCCTCGAGGCTGACGACGGCGGCCTGGGTGCCACGGTCCGACCACACGACGAGCGCGCGATCCGCCGTGAGGGGCGCCGCCTCGAAGAAGCCCTCGCGCTGATCCACGGCAAGGGTGGGGCCCTCGGCGTCGCGCGACAGGCTGCGCACCTCGATGCCGCGCTCCGTGCGGGCGAGGGCGAGGTCCCCGGCGAGCCGGACGATGGGCGGCGCGAGGAAATCGTCCTCGGGGCCCACGACGCGGTGAAAGGGCCCGAGGAGCGTGGCTCCCTCGTCCGGGAAGGCGGCCACGCTCTCCCAGCCGCCGACCCCGGGGAGCGGGTCGCCGAAGAAGCGCGGGAAGACCACCAGCGCGCGGCCGTCGACGGTGACGATATCGCCGCCGGGCGCGTAGCCCCGGCCGGCCTCGCTCTCGTCGAAGAAGTCGAGGGTGGATCCCAGACGCGCGGCGCGGTCGAAGGGAAACACGGTCCAGGTGTGTTGCGGGCTGCCTCCCCCGCTTTCGACGGAGCTCGCGAAGACCGTCGGTCCGCTCGCCGTCACCGTGAGTCCCTGAATCCCGAGGAACGAGCGAGGCGGCGGCGCGATGGAGGCCCGCACGGCCAGCTCGAAGCAGGGCGGCGAGGGCTGCGGATCGCAGCGCGGCGCGAGGCCGTCCGCCATCAGCGCCGCGGCGTCCCCCTCGGGCGGGGGCTCGCCCGTGCCGAGGGACGCGAAACACCCGCTCGCGGCGAGCGCGAGCGCCATCGCGACGCGCCTCACGTCGCCTCCGGTCCGCAGAGCTGTAGCCA
Source organism: Myxococcota bacterium (assembly GCA_038750805.1). GTDB lineage: Bacteria > Myxococcota_A > Polyangia > Polyangiales > Houyiibacteriaceae > CALCTH01. The sequence goes on along the minus strand of JBCDGX010000342.1, from coordinate 4,507 downwards.
GGTGTCCAGCGCGAGGAGGGGAACGAAGACGCCCGCGCGCGTCTCCAGCGGCGGGAAGCGCGCGTTCGTGCCCACCTCGTTGGTGATCAGGACGGGCGCCCCGAAGCCGCGGCCGGCCTCGAAGGCCAGGGCCGAGAGAAACGAGCCCTGCCGGTAAACGAGCAGGCTGCGCCTTTCGGACAGCCGGGCGGGACCGAGGGCAAGCACATCACCGAAGGGGCGGAGGAGCTGGCTTCCGACCGCTCGGGCCTCGCCACCCTCCACGCGGTAGGCGTGCGCACGGGGGACCTCGCCACCCTCGAAGAGAACGAAGAGGGGCCCGTCCCCATCGACGAGAGCCACGGCGCCGACGGGGTCGCGGGGATCCGAGTCGCCAAAGACGACCGGCGCTTCGCCAAGGGTATCGCCCGCCTCGTCCCAGGTCAGGACGCCAGCCACGTGTTCCCGGTCGTCGGCCGTAGCGAACCCGGTGATGAGCGCAGAGGTCCGGCCCGCGTGCTCAGCGCAGGCGCGGAGCACGGGGTTCGGAAGAAAGGTGTCACCACACGCGGCGGCGGCGGCCACCGAACGCACAGAAGACGTGCGAACACCCGAGGTGTCCACGCCTACGAGCGCGAAGCGCCCTTCGGAGGAGTCGGGTGCGCACCCCATCGCCACGAAGCGCCCCGGCCCGCAGGCTCTTGCGCCGCGAAAGCCGCCGAGCGCCGCTTCGAGGTCGAGGGCGACCCCCGGGCCCAGCGGACCCTCCGGGGAGACTTCTAGCCAGCGAAGGCGCTCGTCGTCTGCGTTGGTGACGAGGAGCGCGGCGCGGCCGCGCGCTGCAGGGAAGACGCGCCAACCCCACGCGACCGGAACCCGCGCCCATGGCTCGTAGCGCGGTGCCTCGAAGTCCGACACGGCGCCGAGCCCCATCGTGTCGTGCGACCCGAGATCGTGGAGCACGATGGCGCCCGGACCGGCGGCCGAGATGGCACGCACCCAGCCGAACGACCCCGGCGTGTCGAGCACCAGGTCGCTCACGTCGACGTCGACGAGCGACACCGGACCCTCGCAGGCACGCGGCGCCCCGGCGTCGAGGGGAGCCGCGGGAGCGGGGTCGCCGCAGGTGCACGCGGCGAGCAGAGCTAACAGCAGGGCCGGGAGGCGCATGAGGGGACGTCAGACCGTTGTATACACGAGCCGCTGGGCGCGCCGCCGGCGACGCGTGCGGACGAGTCCTCGCTCCTTTGCCGGCGGCCCGTGGGCGGATCACCGTCGGGCGCACGCGTGGGCGAGCCCCTCCCGCGCTCGGACGCCGAGGGGCGAGGCTCCGCCCGGTGAAGCGCAATGTCGGTCCGCTTGCGGTACCGTGTCCCCGCGATGACGAGCGCGGCCCATGGCAGGACGGACCCGGCGGCCGCCGCCTTGCGCGAGCGCTCGCTCCATCGGTCGCTCCAGGTGCACGGCCTCCATCCGGGCCGAAGCGCGCTGCCCGCCCGGCTGACGCAGCGCGAGCTCACCGAGCGGCGAGAGCACGTCGACGACGCTCTCGGGGAGGCCCAACGCGCCGTCGCCTCGCTGGCGGAGGTGGCCGAGCGCGCGGGCTGCGTTCTGCTCATGGCGGCCCCGGACGGGGTCGTCGTGCGCCGGCACAACCGCGGCGGCGACCCCGAGTACCTCGGCGCGGCCCTGGACGAGGGTTCCTTCTGGGAAGAGGCCGTGGCCGGCAACAACGCCGTCGGCACCGCCCTCGTCGAGAAGCGCCCGGTGAGCTTCCACGGAAGCGACCACTGCCTCGCGGTGCTCCACCCCTACAGCTGCACGGCCGTGCCCCTCTGGGACGGTCACCAGCGGCTCGTCGGCGTGCTCGACCTGACGACGGTCGCCACCAAGCAGGCGCACGCGCCCTTCCTGCGCGACGCACTGGAGCGGCGCGCGCTCGCGGTGCACACGGCGCTCTTCACCGCGGCCTTTCCCGAGCACTGCCTCATCGAGGTGCGCCACGGGCCCCTCGATGCGCTCGAGCGCTCGAGCGCGCTCGTCGCCCTCGCGTCGGACGGGAGCGTCGCCGGGCTCACGCGTGCGGCGTCGCGCTGGCTCGCCTCCCGGCCCTCGACGAGCGCGACGACGGCGCTGGGTGCCCTCGTCGGCGAGCGCCTGACGGCGACGCTCTCGGACCTCCGAGACGCGGCGCTCGGCACGACGCGAACGTCCGGCGCCTGGTCCGTCCGGGTGGCGCGCGAGGGCGGGACGCGGCGCCGTCGCCCGTCCTTCCGGCGCCGCGCCGCGAAGCCGGCGCGGCTCGACCTCGACCGGCTCGCCGGCGACGACGCCACCGCACGACGGCACCGACGCGCCCTCCGTCGCCTGGCCGAGACGGAGCTCCCCATCCTGCTCGGCGGAGAGACGGGCACGGGCAAGGACGCCTGGGCCAAGGCCATCCACGCCGCGAGCCCGCGCGCGGCGCATCCCTTCGTCGCCGTGAACTGCGCGTCGCTTCCTGAGTCCCTCCTCGATGCGGAGCTCTTCGGCTATGCGCCGGGCACCTTCACCGGGGGTCTGAAGAGCGGGAAGCCCGGGAAGATGGAGGCCGCCCACCGCGGGACGCTCTTCCTCGACGAGATCGGCGACATGCCGCTGCCCCTTCAGGGTCGCCTGCTGCGCGTCCTCGCCGAGCGCGAGGTGACCCGGGTCGGCGCCGTGACGCCCGTGCCCGTCGACTTCCAGCTCGTGGCGGCCACGCACCGAGACCTCGCAGCGCAGGTCGCGAGCGGCCGCTTCCGCGAGGACCTGCTCTACCGGCTGCGGGGGGCGTACTTTCGCCTCCCCGCGCTTCGCGAGCGCACGGACCTCGAGGCCCTCGTGCGGCGACTGGCACCGCGCGGCACGTCCTTCGCGCCAGAGGCGCTCGCGCTTCTCTTGGCCTATCGCTGGCCCGGCAACATCCGGCAGCTCAAGCAGGTGCTGACCTTCGCCGCCGCGTGCGCCGACGACGGCCGCGTCACCGCCGCCGACCTGCCGCCAGAGCTCCGCGCTCCGGAGGCCGAGGCCCCCGCGGTGCTGGCGGACGCGCGGCGGAGCTCCGAGCGGCAGGCACTCTTGCGAACGCTCGGCGCGACGGGCTGGAACGTCTCGAAGGCCGCCGAGCGCCTCGGCATCGGTCGCTCGACGTTGCATCGAAAGATGCGGCAGCTCGGCATCCATCGTCCGGACGGCTGACCCCAGGCGGTGACCCATCGCCGAGCCAGGAGGGCGACCACATTGGCTCGGTTTTGACACACCCGCGGGCCGCCCGAAGGCGCAGGCGCCTGGCACGGGGCTTGTAGTGCCAATCCTCCGAACGGAGGTGCCGCATGCAACCGGGGCGCGCTGAAAAGAGGTGGATGTATGAAACGATGCTTCTGAGTCGGAGGTACGAAGAAGCCATCGAGAAAATCTACCTCGAGGGGAAGCAACCGCGCTTCGACATGGCGGCCGGCCCCATCCCCGGCGAGATGCACCTTTCGAACGGTCAAGAGCCGTGTGCCGTAGGGGTCATCGCCCATCTCGAGGCGCACGATACCGTCACCGCGACGCATCGACCGCACCATCAAGCCATCGCGAAGGGCGTCGATCTCAAGGAGATGACCGCGGAGATCTTCGGAAAGCGAAGCGGTCTCTCCGGCGGTCGCGGTGGGCATATGCACCTGCTCGACCCTCGCGTGAACTTCGTTTGTTCGGGGATCATCGCCCAGGGCATGGGCCCGGCGCTCGGCGCAGCCCTGTCCCGTACCATGCAGGAGAAGCCGGGCGTGGCCGTCTCGTTCATCGGGGAAGGCGCGGTCAACCAAGGCGCCTTCCACGAGACCATGAACCTGGCAGCGCTCTGGAACCTGCCGCTCATCGTCGTCGTCGAGGACAACGCCTGGGGCATCTCCGTGTCCAAGAAGGACTCGACGGCCGTCGAGCGCAACCACGTACGCGCCGCGGCCTACGGGATCCCCGGCCACTTCGTCCCGGACAACGACCCCATCGCCATCTACGAGGTCGCTGGCGAGGCCATCGCGAAGGCGCGCGCCGGCGGCGGGCCGACGCTCATCGAGATCGAAACGGACCGGCTGGCGGGCCATTTCATGGGCGATGCCGAGCAATACCGCCCCGAAGGCGAAAAGGACGCGCTCTTCGACCGCGACCCCATCCCCCGGCTCCGGGCCCAGATGTTGGAGGCCGGCGAGCTGACGCCCGACGACGTCGCGTCCATCGACGCCAGTGTCGCCGCACGCATCGAGGAGGCCATCACCTTCGCCCGCGAGAGCCCCTACCCCGAGCCCACCGACGCCCTGCGCTGCGTCTTCCACCCCACCGCCTGAGCTCCGGAGAATTCGATGTCGAAAGAGACCAACGCGAACCGCAAGCTGACCATCGCTCGGGCCATGGCCGAGGCCATCGCGCAGGAGATGCGCGTCGATCCCCAGGTGTTCGTCATGGGAGAGGACATCGCCGCACTCGGCGGCGTCTTCGGCAACACCCGCGGACTTCTCGAGGAGTT